>DATJGQ010000665.1:0-3213 GCA_035494815.1 Gemmataceae bacterium | reverse complement strand
ACTCGTGCTACTCGGGTCGGGGCAGTTCGTCCTGACTCAAGCGGGCAACGACGTGGCCGGGATCGCTGCCAACGTGACCGGGCCGCTAACCTTTAGCGACGCGAATGCACTGCAAGTCGTGACGTTTGTTCCGGCCATTCCGTACGACGTCAACCAGGTCCGTGGCATTACAACGGCGGGCGGCGCGGTCAGCCTTACCGCCGGTGGCAATTTGTCGATCGGGGTGTTTTCGGATTACGCGCCCATCAACGCCGGTCCCGGCGGGGCCGTCAGTCTGCGGACGGCCGGCAGTGTGGCAGGCGGCATCGACGCCATTTCTCCCATGCCCGGCGTGACGGCCGGAAATCTAACCGTCCTGGCCGGGACCGGCATCGTTTCACTCGTGGCGCAAGTCGCGCGCGTTGAGGCCAGGACAGCCACCGGATGGGTCATCATCAAGAACGTCGGCGATCTGATCGTCGGCGGCGTTGACTCGAACTTCGGCGGCATCGGAATCGGCAGCGGGGCGGGCAACATCCAGTTGGTATCGACCGGCAGCTTGGCGCTCGAGGAAGGCGTCACCACAGCCGGCGGGACGGCCGTCATCTTTGCGGCCGGCGCGATCACGCAGGCACCCGCAGGCACGATCGCCGCGGAAGCACTGAGTGTCCACACGAGTCGTGGAAACATCGTCCTCGATCAGCCGAATCGGGTCAGACTCCTGGCGGCCGAGAACACCGCCGCGGGCGGGTCCATTTCGTTGCGAACCGAAGAGAGCTTGACCGTAGGCACCGTGAACAGCGACTACCCGTATCCCACGTTGCGCGGCATTTCGACGATTAACGGCGACGTGACGCTGCGGGCCGGCGGCGGGTTCACGACCGGCGACGGTAACACCGTCGATCCGATGTTCAATCTCGGCACGGGGCGGTTCTTGCTCACACCCGGCGAGCGCGACCCGCAAACCCTGTCGGTCCCGTCGCCCGCCCACACGATTACTTTCGACGCCGAAATCCTCGCCTCGTCGGCCAGAATCGGAACACCGGCCGGCGACCCGTTCTCGAACGTCTTCCGAGACAACTTCTCGGTCCGGCCGAGCGCCAATGTCGCCATCGACGTCCAGGGAAATGACCCGAATTCGTTTCCGGGCGACGCGCTGTTTCTGATCGACGCCGGCGGGCAAGGCCCGACTTTCATCCCCGGACCGGATCCGGCCTCAGGGACGTTGATCGTCCCCTGCCGCAAGCCGGTGACGTTCGCCGGCATCGAAACGTCGACGCAGGCGACGCTGATGGCGTACGCCGTCCAGACGGGTCCGCAGACGCTGACTGACCGGGAGCCCTTCGTCATCGAGGTGCAGCGCGGGTTCGGGGCGCCGACATCGGCCGACCTGTTCACCGTTGTCGCCCCGGTCGACTACCCGTTCGTCGTGTCGCCGGCGCTACAGGTTCCGTTCACCGCACCGCGGCTGGCGGCGGCGGACGTGAACGGCGACCGGCTGCCGGACCTGATCGTCGCGGCCGGGTCGAACAGCACCCCGCTGATCACCGTCGTCGACGGCGCCTACCTGTTCGGCCCGAGGGCCGGGCAGCGGCTGCGGCCGGAGAACCTTCTTGCTCAGTTCATGGCCTACGACCCGGCCTTCCTCGGCGGCGTGTACGTCGCGGCCGGCGATCTGAACGGCGACGGCCGCGCCGAGATCGTCACCGGGGCCGGCGAGGGCGGCGGGCCGCACGTCCGGACCTTCCAGTACGACCCTAGCGCGGCCGGGCTGGGCGACCGGATGAAGCCGTTCGCGGGGGCGGTCGGCAACTTCTTCGCCTACGACCCGGCGTTCCGGGGCGGCGTGCGGGTGGCAGTCGGCGACGTCAACGGGGACGGCATGCCCGACATCGTGACCGGAGCCGGCGCCGGCGGTGGACCGCACGTCAAGGCGTTCAGCGGCCAGAATGGCGCAGTACTTCTGAGTTTCTTCGCCTACGACGCAGACTTCCGTGGCGGCGTCTACGTGGCCGCCGGCAGCATTGACGGGGACGGCCGGGCCGACATCATCACAGGGGCCGGTGAGGGCGGCGGGCCGCACGTCAAAATATTTAGTGGCAACGGGGCCGGGCTGCTCACATCCTTCTTCGCCTACGGCGCGGACTTCCGCGGCGGCGTGCGGGTCGCGGTCGGCGACCTGAACGGCGACGGGACGCCCGACGTAATCACCGGCCCGGGCGCCGGCGGCGGGCCGCACGTCAAGGCATTCAGCGACATCGGCGGGCCCGTGATAGCCTCGTTCATGGCGTATGACGACTCTCTCCGCTACGGCATTGACGTAGCGGCCGGCAGTTAGCCCGCTGGCCGACCCGTAAGCTCTCCCGCAGCGAAATCGGTCAAAGATCGCGGCGGCAGGGCGGCCCGAACGGCGTTGAGCACGGCGGCCACGTCGATGACCTCTTGCAAGATCGCGCCGGCGACCGGCGGGAGGTATCCGGCGGCGGCGACGAGCATGCCCGCCGCGCTCAAGGCCATGCCACCGACGGCGCTCTGGAGCGCGATCGTCCGTAGCCGGCGACCGATGTGTAGCAGTTCGTCTGCTTTCTGGAGCGTGCTATCCAGTACAACCGCCCCGGCGGCTTCCGCGGTGATGTCGCTCGCCGTTCCGAATGCGATGCCGACGGTCGCGGCCGCCAGGGCGGGGGCGTCATTGATGCCGTCGCCGAAGACTGCCGTGGGCGCTCGCGCCGTCTCCCGGCGGACGATCTCGAGTTTCTGCTCCGGGGTCTGCGAGGCGTACACCTCCTTGATGCCGACGGCCTTTGCGAGCGAACGGACTTCGGACTCGCGGTCCCCGGAGACGAGAAGGATGCGGTCGAACCGGTGCCGCGGTCGAAGGTGTTCGATAAATGGCAGTCCTTCCTCCCTCGGGCGATCCCGGAAACGAAGGACGGCGGCCAAATGTCCGTCGATGAGCGTGACGCACTCCAAACCGCCGACCGTTTCGGGCAGATCGGCGGCCAAGTCCGGACGCTCCGCGAGAAACTGTTTACGGCCGGTGACCTGCACCGCACGTCCCTTCACCCGGCCGCGAAGGCCGGCTCCGGGCGGTTCGCGGACCTCGTCGGCATCCGGCAGCAACAGCCCCTTGGCCCGCGCCGCATCGAGGACCGCCATGGCGAGGGGGTGTTTCGAGTAGCGCTCCAGGCTGGCCACGAACGTCAGGACCTCGTCGGCGTTTGTGCCGGCGAC
>DATJGQ010000664.1:0-4159 GCA_035494815.1 Gemmataceae bacterium | reverse complement strand
AGCCGCGGAACGTCACTCGTTACGCGACCTTTAACGGCGACGTGACCTGGAGCAACACGGGCCAGAAGCTCGCGTTCGTCAGCCGCCGCCGCGGATCGACGTCAATGCACGTCCTGTCCCTACAGCGGCCCGCCGCGCCCGGTGCGACCGCCTCCGACATCGACTGGGAGGACATCCACCTTCGCGTCACGCGCCCGACGGCCCAGTCCGCGGACGAGGGAACGATCTCCCCCGACGGAACCAAGGTGGCTTTCCGCTCCGGCGAACAAGCCGGCGGAGACTTGTGGGTCGCCGGCGCCGAAGGCCGCGAGGTCCAACGGCTCACGACGGGCAACCTGCGGCCGCGGCAAATCACCTGGTCGAAGCGCATTTCCGGCGCGATCTACTTCCTCGACCGGACCGGCGCCCTTCGCATCGCCCGGCCGACCGTGCCGGGTTTGCCGGCCGCGCTAGCCGCGGGCTCTGCCGAACCGGCCCGCGTGGCCTTCACCGCAAAGCTGACCTTCCGGCGGGACGAAGAATTCCGCGAAATGTTCGCCCAGAGCTGGCGACTGGTCAGCGAGAACTTCTATGACCCCGCGTATAATGGCGTGGATTGGACCGGGGTCCGCGCGAAATACGCCGGCCTCGTCAAACACGTCGCGTTGAAGGAAGACCTCTACGCCTTGATCAGCCTGATGCTCGGCGAACTGAACGCCTCGCACCTCGGCATCGTCGGCCCGACGACCCCGCCCGAGGAGGTCACGGCCGACCTGGGACTGCTGTTCGATGAAACGTACAAGGGACCCGGCCTCAAAGTCGCCGAAATCCTCAAACATGGTCCCGCCGACAAGCGCGGCCTACGGCTGAAGGCTGGCGACGTCGTCGTCACCATCGACCGCCAGCCCGTTACGCCCGACCACGAGGTGAGCGAAATGCTCAACGGCAAAGTCGGCGAAACCGTGCAGGTCGATTACGTCCCCGCGAGCGCCGACCCCTCCGACGCCAAGGCCCGCAAGCGCGTCGAAATCCAGGGAATCGACCGGAATCAAACCGCCGGCCTCGTCTACGACCGCTGGGTCGACCAGAACGCCGAACGCGTCGCGAAACTTTCCGGCGGCAAGCTAGGCTACATCCATATCCCGAACATGAACGAGGACGGCCTGGAGAAGTTCGTCCGCTCGCTCTACTCGGACAATTTCGACAAGGACGGCCTCGTTCTCGACGTCCGCAACAACGGGGGCGGCTTCACGCACGACCAGGTCCTGAACTACCTGACCGGCCGTGAGCACACCGTCTTCAAACAGCGCGACGGCGGCGAAGGGATCGTGGTCCGCGAGAACGACCGCAAATGGACTAAGCCGATCGTCGTCCTGATCAACGAGCGGACTTACAGCGACGCGGAGATCTTCCCGAGCGCGCTGCGGTCCCTGAACCTGGCCAAGCTCGTCGGCCGGCCGACGGCGAACATGGTCATCTTCACCTCGCGGGTGTCGCTGATCGACGGCTCGGTCTTCATGCTGCCACGGACCGGCGTCTACACCATGAAGGGAATCAACATGGAGAAGCAGGGCGTCACGCCCGACGTCCTGGTGGAGAACACGCCGGAGCACATCGCCAAGGGTGTGGACGCGCAGATCGCGAAGGCGGTGGACGTGCTCCGCGAAGACGTGGTGGCCTGGAAGAAGAATCGGGAGAACCCGTCGCGGACGGACACCGGGACGGCCGCCGCGACCGGCGGGAACCCCGCGACCAGCCCGCCCCCGGGTGGTTCGAACTGACGAGAGGGTAAGCCGTGCGGACGCCGCTGATCGTCGAACTGTTCCGGGCCCTGCCGGAGCCGCGCCCGCCCGAGGACGCGGACTATTGGGACGAGCGCCTCGGCCGGGCGTTGGAAGATTTCCGGCGCGAAGTGTCCGCCCGTTACAACGAATCGACGCTGGAGCGGCTGCTGCACAGTGCCGACCCGGAATGTCGTCGGGCGGCGGTGGTCGCTTTGGGACTCCTCGGCACGATGCGCGTGAATTCGGCCGTGGCGGCTCGACTGCGGGACAACGACGAACCGGTGCGGAGCCTCGCCTCGCACGCGCTGTGGTCGATCTGGTTCCGCGGCGACACGCCCCGGTTTAACGACGAATTGCAGCGGCTCGCCCGCCTGGACGACGCCCGGGCCAAGCGGAAGGGCCTCGACGCGTTGATCCGCCGCGCCGGCGACTTCGCCGAAGCCTACAACCAGCGGGCGATCCTCTCCTTCAGCCTCGGCGAGTTCCGGGCCGCGATCGCCGACTGCGAGGCGACGCTCAAGCTCAACCCGCACCACTTCGGCGCCGCCGCCGGCATGGCCCAGTGTTTCCTGAAACTCAAGAAGCCGCGGGCGGCCCTCCGGTCGTTTCGAACGGCGCTCGAGATTAACCCCAACCTCGACGACGTCCAGGCCGCGGTGAAGGCGCTCGAAGAAGTCCTCGGTGACTAAGCCTCACTCACCGAGTTTCACCACACACTCCGCCGTGTGCCACACCGTCGCGACGTTGACCAGGTCAACCCGGACCGTCACCTCCTTGCCCGCCTCTGTCCTTTCCAATGGCAACATAAAGTGGACCGGCGACACCGGTTGGTCCGTCCGCACCTTTTGATATTCGTGGTTTCGACCGTCAACGAGCGCGTACAGCTCCAGCGGGTCCCCGGGGTGTTCCCGCACCAACTCGCCGTGCACCCGGATCAGCCAGCCGTCCTGCGTTGGTTGAACGACCGCCCCGATGCCGCGGAGAAAAGCGCGACTACGGATTTCCAGCGCGACTTCCTCCCAGGCAAATTCTCCGGCTTCGCCCGGCCGGAGTTCGACGGCCAACTCGTTGCGATCGCGCAGGAGCGAAGTCATCTCCGCTCCGAGTCGCCCATCGCCGTCGGCACCCAAACGGATGGAGTTCCCGTTCAGCGACCAGGTCGCACGTCCCGTTAGTCCCTCACAAACGAGCCAGACGCGTTCCCGGTCGTCGAGGTGCCGCGGCAGACCGAATCGCCGCCGGAACCGCACGACGCCCGCATGGCCTTCCAGCCCGATCTCGCCCCACCGGGCAGGCATGCTCACGCGGGTCGTGGACAGCCCGCCGGCGAGCGACACGACGTCCATCTCCCACGGCCCGCGCAGGCGAATGCGATGAGGGTACATAACATGGTCCGTTGTACTCGCCGTCCGGCCCGTTCAGGATAACCGACCATGCATAAGCTCCGCTGGGGCATCCTCGGCGTCGCGAAGATCAACAACCGCCTGCTGCCCGGCTTTGGCGGCGGCCGGAACGCCGACCTGGTCGCCATCGCCAGCCGTTCGCCCGAGAAGGCGTCCGCCGTGGCGAAGGCGGCCAATATACCCGTCGCCCACGGTAGCTACGAAGGGCTGCTCGCCGACCGCAACGTCGACGCGGTCTACATCCCACTCCCCAACACGCTGCACGGGGAATGGACCCGCAAGGCGGCCGATGCCGGCAAGCACGTCCTTTGCGAGAAGCCGCTCGCCCCGACCGCGGCGGAGGCCGATGCCGTCGTGAAGTACTGCCGGTCGAAGAAGGTCAAGCTCATGGACGGCTTCATGTGGCCGCATCACGCCCGCACCGCGCGACTGCGGCAACTGCTCGATTCCGGCTCGATCGGCGAAGTGCGGCAGGTGTGCGGCACGTTCACGTTCATGCTGGGCGACGACCCGGCGAATATCCGCCTGCAAGAGTCGATGGCCGGCGGCAGTCTGCTTGACGTCGGCTGTTACCCGGTCTTCGGCATCCGCTGGGCGTTCGGCGTGGAACCCGTCCGGGCGTTCGCGACGGCGACGATGCGCGGCGGCGTCGATCTGGGAATGAGCGGCGTCTTGGAGTTTCCCGGCGATCGCGTCGGCGTCTTCGACTGCGGCTTTACCTTGCCGCTGCGGCAATGGTTGGAGATTTCGGGGACTGAGGGCGTCGTCCGCGTGCCGGAGATGTGGATCCCGCAGGCGGCGGACGATTACGTCATTTATCGCGACGGACGGCAACCGGAGCGGGTGGTGGTCGACGGGCGAGACCAGATTGCGTGCATGATCGAGGATTTTGGGCGGGCGGTCTTGCAGAATGAGGAGCCGATGCCGTCGCCGATGGAGGCGGTGAAGACGCTGAAGGCGTTGGACGCGCTGGCGCGGTCGGCGCAAGAGGGC
>DATJGQ010000663.1:0-6649 GCA_035494815.1 Gemmataceae bacterium | reverse complement strand
CCGTCGACGACAAAAACATGAAGCGACTGCGGCGGCGCGGTCGCCGGCGTGGTTCGTCCCCGCCGAGCCGCCGGGCCTCGACGCGACCACCGCGGCCGACGCCCTGGCGAAGTTGCCGCTCGAAGAGCGCGAAGTCATCGTCGCGCACCTCTGGGGCGGGCTGACGTTCGAGCAGATCGGCCGGCTGACGGGCTCGTCCGCCGCGACCGCCTACCGCCGTTACGCCGCCGGCCTCGCCGTACTCCGCAACCGCCTAGGTGTCCCATGCCCGAAGAACCAACCATCGACCCCGAGCTGACCAGACTCGCCGCGTTTCTGGCCGGCCTGACGCCCGCCACGCCCGAGCTCGATCGTGACCGACTTTTTTACGAAGCCGGCCGCCGCGCTCGCCCGCTCGCCCGGCCGTGGGGCTGGCCGCTCGCCACGACGTTGAACGCGGCGCTGGCGTTCGGTCTGGGCATTCGGCTCGCCTCGGCTCCGACGATGGCGCCTGAGCTACAAGTCGTCAAAGTCCACGTCCCGAAGCCGGAGTCGCCGGCACCTTCGCAAGCGCCGGTGAAGGCAGTCGCCGTCGGCGAAAGCCCGCTCTTCGCGACCGACGTCCTTCGCCGCCGCGAGCAGCAGATGCTCTGGGACGCGGAGACGCTTCCGTCGCTGCCCGTGTCCGCCCCGACCGAGTCGGTCGAATCCCAGCTCGACATCAAGCGCGGCAGCCTGACCGACGTGGAGTTGCATCGATTCAAAGCGGCCCTTTCCCGAGGAGACATATGAACCGCCGAATCGTCCTCGTTCTGGCGAGCGTTTTCGCCGGCATGGCGGGGGCCTTTGCCCAGGAAGAAAGTCAGGCTCCCCCGCCGCCGTCGATCCCGGTGGTGAAGATGCCGCTGCGGCCGACCGCCGCGCCGGTGCCGGCACTGCGGTACACGCTCCTGCCGGAGTTGCGGGAAACGACTCCCGGCAACGCCGCCCTGCTCTACTACCGCGCGTTCTCGCCGGAATGGATCAAGAACTGGCTTCAATCGGACGTCACCGAGGCCGTCGACAAGGCACAGAGCGAGCCGCTCGCCGAATTGAAATCCCGACACGCGACCGACCTGGTCGCGTCGCTTCGGGGCGCTCAGATGCTCCGCGAGGTCGATCGGGCCGCCCGGCGGCAATACTGCGATTGGGACCTGGTCGGCCGGGCCCGCGAAGACGGCATCAGCATGTTGCTGCCGGACGTGCAAGGGCTGCGGCATTTTGGCCGCATGCTCGCCGTCCGCGCCCGCCTGGAACTGGCCGACGGGGATTTCGACAAGGCGACGCACACCCTTCAGACCGGCATGCAACTCGGCCGGCACGCCGCCGACGCGCCAACTCTGATCCAGGCGCTGGTCGGTATCGCGATCACCAACGTGATGCTGAACCAGGTCGAGGAGTTCATCCGCGCGCCCGGCTCGCCGAACCTGTATTGGGCGCTTACCGGATTGCCACAGCCGTTTGTCGACCTCCGGCGGCCGTATCAGGGCGAGCGGATGCTGCTCGACAGTCTCCTGCCCGGATTCCGCGAGGCGCTCCGCGACCCGTCGGCCCGACCGCTCTCCGCGGCGCAGATGGAGGATTTGGCGCTCAAGCTCGCCGCGGCCGCCAACGAGGCGAGGACGGACGCCAAGACACTTTTGTTCGCCATGGGTCTGAAAAAATACTCGACGGCGAAGGAATTCCTCCGTCACACCGGACGGACGGAAGAACAGATTAACTCCCTGCCGGTGTTGCAGGCGGTGATGCTCTACGAAGTCGCCGAGTATGACCGGCTGTTCGACGAGTTCTTCAAGTGGGTCGGCCTGCCGTACGAGGTCCAGCGGAGAGGCCTGGACGAGGCCGATCGTGGCGTCCGGGAACTCGTGGCGCGAGTGGGCGCGCCGGGTTTGTCGTTGCCGGGCCTGCTCCTGCCCGCGGTCCACAAAGTGTCCGAGGCGGGCGTGAGGCTCGACCGGCGGATTTGTGGTTTGCGGTGCGTGGAAGCGATCCGGCTCCACGCGGCCGGCCACGGCGGACAACTGCCGGCGACCCTGGCGGCAATTACCGAAGTGCCGCTGCCCGCCGATCCAGTAACGGGCCAGCCGTTCCAGTACGACGTTTCCGGCGGCACCGCGACGCTGACCGCGCCGCCCCCCGGTCGCGACGAGCCGCACCCCAACAACTCGTTCAAATACGAGATCACGATCGTCCGTTGAACTAAGCCATCCAGCCGGAATAGGAAACATCCCATGAAGCGTTTGCTGTTGACGGTCTGCCTTGCGGCGACGAGCGTCGTCGCTCTTCCCGCGGCGGGGCAGCCGAAGTTCGATGCGGCCGCCGCCGCGCGGTTGCTCGCGCCGTTCCTGGACGAACAGGCGTTCGCGATCGCCCGCATCGACGCCGCCGGCATCGACGTGGACGCCGCCGCCGACAAGCTCGCCAAGTACACCGGGCAGCCGGACGAGGACGTCCGCAAGATCCGGCGGGTCGCGCGCGACTTCCAGGCGCGGTTCACCCGCGCCGGCGGCCATGAGTTCTACGCCATCTTCAGCGTCGCGGACCTGCCGCGGCCCGGCCCGTTCGTGCTCGCGCCCGCCGCCGGCCGGGCCGACGCGGCCGCGCTCAAGGAGGCACTCGCCGACCTGAACATGGAGACGACCGACGTGATCGGCGGCGTCGCCTTCGCGGGCAGTACCCGGACCCGCGACCGGCTGCGTGCGTTGGTGCCGACGCCGCGTCCGGATCTGGCGACCGCCATCGCCGGCGCGGGCACCGCCCAAATCCTGATGGTCGTGAGCCTCAGTGACGACCAGCGGCGGGTCGCGGCCGAACTCTATCCGAAACTGCCTCCTGCGCTGGGCGGTCGCCCGACGGCCGATTGGATTCACGGCACCCGCTGGGCCGCGCTCGCGGCCGAGTTTACGCCGAAATTCACGGTGAAGTTGACGGCCCAGGCCAAGGACGAGGCAGCGGCCAAGGACCTGAACGCCCTCGTTACCGCCGGCCTGCTCGCCGCGCGGATGGCCCCCAACGTCCGCCGCGACCTGCCGTTCGTGGACCAACTCACCGCCGCCCTGAAGCCTCAGGTCGAGGGCGACCAACTGCGGGTCGTCTTCGACGAAGGCGCCGCTGCCGTCGCCGACATCTCCAAATCGCTCATCCAGAGGGCGCAGCAGAGCGCCCGTATCAGCCAGTCGGTGAACCATCTCAAGCAGCTCGCCTTGGCAATGCACAACCACAACGACGCCTATCGCGCCCTGCCCGCCCACGCGATCTATTCCAAGGACGGCACGACGCCGCTGTTGAGTTGGCGGGTCGCGATCCTGCCCTTCGTCGACGCCGGCAACCTCTACAAGCAATTCAAGCTCGACGAGCCGTGGAACAGCGAGAATAACAAGAAGCTCATCCCCCTGATGCCCAAAGTCTATTTCGACCCGATCGCGCCGGCCGCGAAGGAGCCGGGGATGACGCACTACCAGATCTTCGTCGGCGGCGGTGCGCCGTGGGAGCGCGGGCCGAAACAGCCGCTGATCCCGAAGACGTTCACCGACGGCACGTCGAACACGATCCTGATCGCTGAGGCGAGCGACCCGGTCGTGTGGACGAAGCCGGACGATCTGGCGTACGACCCGGCCAAGCCGCTGCCGAAGCTCGGCGCGGACCCGACGATCGGTTTCATTGTGGCGATGGCCGACGGCTCGGTGCGGGTGATCAAACGGGCCATCAGCGACAAGACGCTGCGGGCCGCGATCACCGCCGCGGGCGGCGAAACGCTCGGGCCGGATTGGTAAGGACCGTTAAATAGCGACTCGGCCGAAGCGGGAGCGAGGGGCGCGTGTCAGTTCAGGATACGTGCCCCTCGTCGCGCTTCGGGCTGGTACGTTTCGCCCCCCGAGATTACGATACCCGACTATGAGCACGCCCTCGGTACCTACGACGTCGTCACTGACTGCCGACCAGTTCTTCGACTGGTGCCATCGGCCGGAGAACGAAGCTCGGCATTGGGAGTTGGAGCGCGGAAACGTGGTCGAAGTGAGTCGACCCGGCGTTCGACATTGTGCCGTGTGTGCAAACGTGTCGTGGTTACTCGTTAGCTTTGTCAGGCATCGCGGCCGCGGATATGTCTTGGGCAATGACGCCGGCGTGATTTGGGAGCGAAATCCCGACACCGTACGCGGCCCGGACGTCGTTCTCTACGACAAGCCCACAAGGTTCGAGGACGTTCCGGTGAAGTACACCGATGACGTTCCCGTCCTGGCAGTCGAAGTTCTCTCACCGACGGATCGGACGAACAAGGTGAACCGCCGGATCGCTCAGTTCCTGCGGTGGGGTGCGAAGGTCGTGTGGCTGCTCGATCCCGAGGATCGGACGCTCGCCGTCCACCGGCCGCAACAACTTACGATCGTTCTCGACGAGTCGGAAGAATTGCACGGCGAACCCGAGCTGCCCGGTTTTCGCTGTCGCGTGGCCGACTTCTATTCTCTGCCGGGCGAGTAGCCGTTATACCGCCGAAACCGGCGCCGGCGTCCGGCTGAAACCGAACGGCGGCTCGATCAACTCTTCCTGTTCGCCGCGGTCCCGGAAGACGTGTAACAGCCGTGCGCGGCCGAGAAAATCGTATTTCGGCTCCGGATAGGTCTCGGACTTGAACGGGTCGTCGAACTGGAAGTCGTGGATCAGGACGCGGGTGCCCGGCAGGCCGCGGAAATCCACCTCCTCCGCGGGCCGATGGCCGGCGTGCACGTCGTACACCTCGAACAGCGCCCGCAGCACCCGCCGTAATCGCCGCCAGCCGACGCCGTCCTCGACGAAGATCAGGTCGATCTGCACCGCCCGCATCATCTGGTAGACATGGTGCCGCACCGCCCGCGGCAGCACCCGGTGATACGGCGGGCCGACCACCCTCGAGAGAATCGATTCGTCGGACAACTCTTCGGACTGTTCGTCCCGCATCAGCCCGCCGATGAACCAGAAGTGCGGGGCGACCCAGAATCCCTGGCCTCGGAGTGACCGCCGGCCGGCGGCCATCTTGAAGAGGTGTTCGAGGGAACCGAGCAGCTTGCGCCGCTTTTGCACCTGGTCCCGGCGTTCGAGCCGTTGCCAGAGCGCCGGGTCGTCGAGTTCCGCGACCGTGACGGCGAGCGGCCAACGCGGCGGCGCTGCGTCCGACTGGGGCAGTTTGTTCTCGACCAACTCGACCGGCACATCCAATGGCCGCGGCCCCGCCGGGCCGAAGCGAACCCGCCAGCCGTGAGCGCGGAACGCGGCGCGGATCGTTCGCCGCTGCTCGCGCGTGACCACCCCGGCGACGTGTCCCACGGGCACGGCCGATCGAGCGGGGTCGCGCCAGCGGCCGAGCGCCATCTGCGTGAACAGCGCGACCAACGCCCCCGGCGCCAGCCACGCCAACGTCAGGCCGATCATCGCCGTCACCGGCATCGTCTCGAACTTCGTCGGCCCGCCGGCGAGCCGGTCGCCACACGTTGTCAGCACCAGCGCGAACACGGCGAGCGCGATCAGCGAAAACTCGTAACTGACCCACCGGCTCCACGACATCGAGCCCGCGCGGATCGTCCCGTGCGGCCGCCACACGAACCGCACCTCCGACCGCTCCGGCAGCCAGCAGACGACCAGGTACGCGAGCAGTGTCGCCGCGCAGATCAAGAGACTCGCCGCCACCGGCAGTCGATTGCCCAGTGTCACGAGGACGAGCAGGTACCCGCAGATCGTCCAGAACTCGCGCCGCCGCGGCCGCGGTCCGGGGCCGGCGTGGGCGGCGACGAACGTGTCGTGGATCAGCGCGGCCGGGATGAAGAACGCCAGCAGCGACACCGCCGTCGCGACGATCCAGACGAACGCCAGCGGCACGAGGTAGCCGAGGTAGAAGACGCCGACCGCCGCCGCCCGCAGGCCGTGCGGACAATCGGCGGCGAACAGGGCGGCGAGGATCGACCAGCCCGCGAGGATCGCGGCCAGCCAGACGACGATCGGCGGCGTGCCCCGGCGGACGCGCGGCGTGCCGCGTAAATCGATTCCGATCTCGAAGGTGGCTTGTCGGAGCGACGTGCCGAGCCGGGCCAGACCGGCGCCGAGGCGGGTCACCCATCGCAACGGCCTCCGCCGGTGCCGCAATCCGACCAGCGCCCCGACCAGACCCAGCGCCATCAGCGCCATCAGGTCGTGCAGGTCGTTGACGGTATGTCGGCCGAGCAGTTCCACCGCCAGGACGACCGCCAGCACCAAGACCCCGAACGCAACGTCCGGAGCCCCCAGTTGCCGCAGGTCGCGAACCGTGCGCGCGAGCAGCTTCATATCCCCATTTCACCAGATTTGCCGCAACCCGGGTAGGGCGCGTCCGCCCGATTTGTGCCCGCCGCCCTGCTGGCACCGGTTTTTTCGGCCGAAGACTTACGGGCGGTCCGGCACATGGTTTGCTCCCTTGCGAAATGTTGTCGGCACGTTTTTTAGAGAGGAGTCACCATGATGAATCGCGTCGCATGCGTCGTCACCGCCCTCGCGCTGGGGGCCTTGGTCGGTTGCAACCAAAGCCCCCCGGGCGGCAGTCCGCGGTCCGTAGGTGGGCAATCTTCGACCAGCTTCAAAGTCGAGGCGCCCGCCACCGCGGTGACGCTCAAACAGGGCGAATCCG
>DATJGQ010000662.1:0-6333 GCA_035494815.1 Gemmataceae bacterium | reverse complement strand
CTCCAAAACCAGTGTCATGCCGTCAAGACCGGTGACGTACACGCGATCGTTGACGCCGATCGGCGACGCATAGACGTTGCCCAGCCCGAGCAAACGCTCCTGCGCGTATAAAGGCTTGCCCGTCGCGGCGTCCACACACGTGAGCACGGGCGTGACGTGCTGAAACAAGTACAGGAGCCCGTCGTATAAGAGCGGCGAGGCGACGTACGGCGTGCCGCGGTTGAGCTTCCACAATACGGCATTCGTGCCGGTCAGGTCGCCGGAGCCGCCCAGGCGAATTGCGATTGCCGCCGGGGTGCTTCGTTGGCCGGACACGGCGTAGACCGTGTTCTGATCGGTCACGACCATTGGCGTCACGTTCACCCCGAGTCCCGAACATTGCCACAAGACGTCGCCGGTTTGCGGGTCATAACTCCGCACCGCGTTCGCGCCGTTGACGATGACTTGCGATTTGCCGTCGCGCTTCAGAACGAAGGGCGTCGTCCAACTTGATTTCTCGTCCCGCGGTTTCTTCCACAGCTCCTGACCGGTGCGCTTGTCAAACGCATACAGGCACGACGTGTCGTCGGTATCGCGAACGACGATCACCGCGTCGCCCACGAGTGCCGGCGACGACCCCTCGCCCCACGTGACTTTCGCCTTGCCGAGGTCTTTCTCCCAGATCAGGTTCCCGTCCAGGTCGTAGCAGTACAACCCAAAAGAGCCGAAGGACACGATGACGTGCTCGCCGTCCGTCACCGGGGAGCCGGAACTGTGGCTGTTAGTGGGCTGGATATCCTGATGCGGCTCATCCTCCCGAGCGGTTTTCGCCCAGAGCGTTTGCCCCGTTCGGCGGTCCAAACACATTACGGTGAACGCCAGGCGTTTCCCGCCGTCGGGGATCGGTACTGCGGTAAGGACGAAAACCCGATGTCCCCAAATGATGGGCGTGGAGTGACCCAGCCCGGGAATGGCGACCTTCCATTTGACATTCATGCCCTCGCCCCAGCGGAGGGGCGGGTCGCCGTGGAGCACGAGCCCGTCCCCCGCGGGGCCCCGCCACTGCGGCCAGTTGCGGTCGTATTGCTCCGGGTCGGCCGCCGCCGCGGCGCCGGGCAATAGGCCGAGGAGAACGCCGCAAAGGAGAAGGTTGTCGGAGAGGATGCTCATTGTCGCCTCCCTCGCGCCCCGATCGCTCGGCCCGCGTGTCGCCGACATTGTCGGGAATTCGATGGGCGGCAGCAAGTTCGTCGTCGCGCGTTCATTACGCTCGACAATGCCGGCCGGCCCTTGCTCCCGAGACCCGGCCCGGTTACAACGGCGCGGTCGCCTTCCACCACCGGCCGCACTCCTATGAGCATCAAATCGACCCGCCTGTTCGCCGTTATGATTCTGGCGCTCGCTTCCGGTTTCGCGCCGGCCGCCGACGCCACCCGCAAGCCGAACGTCGTCTTCATCCTGGCCGACGATATCGGCTACGGCGACTTCGGCTGTTACGGGGCGAAGCTCGTCGCCACGCCGAACATCGACCGGCTCGCCCGGCAAGGGCGGCGGTTCACCGACGCTCATTCACCGGCGGCCGTCTGCACGCCCACGCGGTACGCCCTGCTCACCGGCCGTTACGCGTTCCGACACCCGCCCGGCTCCCGCATCCTCCCCGGCGACGCCCCGCTGAGCATCCGCCCCGGCGAGCCGACCCTGCCCGCACTCTTGAAGCAGGCCGGGTACACGACCGGCGTCGTCGGCAAATGGCACCTCGGCCTCGGCGGCGCCGGCGGACCGGACTGGAACGGCGAGATCAAGCCCGGGCCGCTCGACGTCGGGTTCGACTCCTGCTTCATCCTCCCGGCCACCGGTGACCGCGTCCCGTGCGTCTACATCCAGGACCGCCATGTGGTCGGCCTCGACCCGAAAGATCCGATCCGCGTCGCTTATGGTCAGAAGATCGGCGAGGAGCCGACCGGCAAGGACAATCCGGAACTGCTCAAGCTCAAGCCCACCCACGGCCACGACATGACGATCGTCAACGGCATCAGCCGGATCGGCTACATGACGGGCGGAAAGGCGGCCCGGTGGGTAGACGAGGATATGGCGGACACGTTCACCAAAAAGGCGGTCGGGTTCATCGAGCAGAACAAGGACCGGCCGTTTTTCCTGTACTTCGCCACGCACGACATCCACGTGCCCCGCGTGCCGCACCCGCGGTTCAAGGGGACGAGCAAGTGCGGCACCCGCGGCGACGTGATCCAGGAGTTCGACTGGTCCGTCGGCGAGGTGCTGGCGGCACTCGACCGGCTCAAGCTGACCGACGACACGCTCGTGATCGTCACCAGCGACAACGGCGGAGTGATGGACGACGGGTACGAGGATTTCGGCAGCCTGGAGCACAAGTGCAACGGCCCGCTCAACGGGCGGAAGGGGACGCTGCTGGAAGGCGGGCATCGGGTGCCGTTCGTCGCCCGCTGGCCGGGCCACATCCCGGCCGGGAGCGAGAGCGGCGAACTATTCGGACACTTCGACATGGCGGCGACGCTCGCCGCGCTGACCGGCGTCCCGCTCCCGGCCGACGCGGCCCCGGACAGCTTCAACGTCCTGCCCGCTCTTCTCGGTCAGCCGCACCTCAAGCCGGTCCGCGACACGGCGCTGTTCATGACCGGCGGGCCGAACACGCCGCTCGCGATCCGGCAGGGGCCGTGGAAGTATATCCAGCCCGGCCCACGGTCGGGCAACGCCGCCCTGCTCTACAACCTCGCCGACGACCTGGGCGAACAGAAGAACCTCGCCGCGCAACACCCGGAGAAGGTGAAGGAACTCGCGGCGCTGCTCGCGCAGCTCCGTCAGGCGACGAGCACACGGCCGAAGTGATCCCGGCCCAGTCGGCTAACAGGCGGCCGAGCCGCAGTACAAGTCTCGTCCTTCTGCCAACGCACGCATCTTGCGGTCGGCGATCGAACGGAGCACCATCCAGAAGCCGCAGTCCGGATGCACCCATCTGATGCGATCCGCTCCCAGAACTTTGACCGCGTGCTCGATGCGGCGGGCGACCTGAGCCGGCGTCTCCACTGCGTTGTCCTTGATGTCGATCACGCCGATGCCCAGGGCGATCTCCGGCTTGAGGTCCCGGAAGACCTCGAGCTCGTCGTAGCCGCGGCGGGCGAACTCGAGGATCAGGTGGTCGCACGACAGTGCGTTGAAGAACGGCAACAGCTCGCGAAAAAAACCCGCTTGGATGGTTTGACCGCCGTAGTTCCCGAAACACAAGTGGACCGCCTTCTCGCCCCGCACGCCGCTCAGCACGTGATTGATCGCTTCCGCGGCGAGCGAGCCGTCGGCGGGCGAGCCGGGCAGGTTCGCCTCGTCCATCTGAATGACTGCGGCGTCGATGGCTTCGACCTGCTTACGCAAGACGTCGGCGAGGTCCATCAGGAGCGCACGCCGATCGCCGTAGTGCGTGTCGAGAAGCGTCTTGGCGAGCATGTAGGGACTGGTGACCGTGAATTTGAGCGGCCGGGTCGTCAGCCCGCGCACCGACTCGTACGCCGCGGGCAGATTGAGCGTGCCCTCCGCAATGCGGCTGTGAACCACCCCGGCCGGCCGCGCCCGAAACCCCATCCCCGGCTGCCGGCGAAACGCCTCCAGCTCGGTACGGGTTAAGTCCGAGCGAACGCCCTCAAGGGGCCGGACGAAATAGTCGATCATGCCGTTCGTGTCGGGGTGGTTCACGTCGAAGCGGGACAGCTCGCCGTCGGTCACTACGTCGACGCCGGCCAGCTCCTGGGTCTTGAGGACGACCAGGACGGCGTCGCGCAGATGGACGGCGTTCGGCTGCGCGACCAGCCACGCGGGCAGCGGATAGCTCCCGACCACGGTCGTCTGGATGAGCGGAGAAGCTTTCGCATTCATGTGGAATCGCCTAGTGCCTGTTCGCTTGTCGCCAGTCGTCCAGCGAACTGAACTGCTCGACGCGCAGCGGAAACCCGACGCCGAACGGTGCCGACAGGAGTGATCGGATCGACAGGCCGCCGTCCCGAATGGACAGCGTCGGCCAACCGTCGCGGCTCGGCCGATAAAGGTCGCCATGCGCCTGCAGGACCTGCCGCTGCACTTCCTGGGGGAACATCGAGAGCCCGGCGAAGTAGTGATGGCCGTTGCGCTCGACGCTCGTGATCCCGAGCACGGCGCACACGGCTAAGTCCTGAAGCAGAGCAACTGGCCCGATGTTGGCGAGGTCCTCGCCGCTGAGGATGAGGGATGAATTCGGTCGCTCACGGCGCCGTTGGGCCAGTAGGCAGGCGTTGACAATCCCTTTGAACACGCCTTTGCAGTTCTTGTGGCTCGTACCCGCGTACCCCAGCCGTAGCGCTTGCGGCAGACTCTCGATCTCGGCGTCCGACTCGTCGATGATCAGCGGCGGTCGATCGGGCCAGTCGGCCAGCCCGGCCACGGCGTCCGATCGCAGCGCGACGTCGCGATGAAACGGCTGCTCCACAAAGAGAAGGTGTGTGAAGAAGCGGCGAAAGTCGGCCCGGCGGCCGAGGGCGTCCCAAAACGCGCGGAAGTCCGCGAGCGCACGAAACTGTTCGTTGCCGTCGAGGCTGAACGCGTAATCGGCCGGGGCGTGCGTCTCGATGACCTCAGCCACGCGGCGGAGGCGCTCGACGTCGCTTGCGATCGCGCCGCTGAGCTTGATTTTGAAATGCCGCAGCCCGTAGGCCTGAATGCACGCCTCTAGCGATTGCGGCAGGCCGTCGTCGAGCCGCTCGGCGGCCGCGATGTCGGCGTCCACGAGCGGATCGGCCATGCCGACCGTGTGCCGCGCCACGACGCGGGTCACCGGTTGCTCAGGAAGCAAGTCGGCGGGCACCAAGCCCTCTAGCGCCGGGTGGATTTCACCGAGTCGAATCCCCAGTCGGTTGCCGTTCAACATCCGGGCAAACGGTTCACCGCTCGCGCGACAGACGGCTTCGATCATGGCCCGTTCGACCAGAGACGTCCCGAACTGCGTGAGCAACGGCGGCAGTCGTTCGCCGCGTCCCCAGGAGGACTGCGCTTCGTTGAGCCGGCGCCAGGCGTCGAACGGACTTGCCGCCCGCAGACCGGTCGCCAGCTCGAGCGCGCGCGTAATCACGCGCAGCATCTCGTCGATTTCTTCGTCGATCGGTTTGGCCGGGTCCTTGGTGAACCATTTCGGCGGGAGGTGATCGGCCGCGACGCCGATCGAGGGCTTGCCGTCGATGTCCACGTGCACCCGCACGAACGCATGCGGCGTTCGCGTCATGGTCGCGATGCCGTACTTGAACGGCAGACGCGTGCGGAGGTCGAGCAGAAATACGTCGCCGTGGTGAATGTGAATGTTCATGGCACGGCGCTCGTTCACCGGTCGATCCGGCTCCAGGCGTCCTCGACTTGCGGCGGGTTCCACCACGGCTGCACCCCGAGGTCCGCGGCCACGACGACGGCGGCATTGTAGCCGCACAGGCCGGTGATGTTCCCGCCGGGGTGCGTCGAGCCGCCGCAGAGGTAGAGTCCCGGCAGCGGAGTTCGGTAGCAACCCGCACCAGGAAACGGCCGATTGTAGCCGATCTGGTCGTTCGCGAAGGATCCGACGAGCAGATCGCCCTGCCGCATGTTCGGCAACGCGCGCTCGGTGTCGAGCGGTGATCGCGTGAACTGATCGAGGACCGCGCCCTCGAGGTTCGGAGCGAACCGCGTCCAGAGCGCGAGCATGGCGCGACCGTGGTCGTCCTGGGTCGCGTCCCAACGCTTGCTGTCGCCGTGCAGCGCGTAAGGCAGTTTCTCCCACATGAACGCGGTGTGCCCGCCGGCGGGAGCCTGACTGGCGTCGAAGAGCGTCGGGCAAGCCCCCCACATAACAGTCGGCGGAATCTGCCCGCGCTCGTGCGCCGCGACGATGGTGTGGAACTGCTCCGGCCGTTCGAGTCCGAGGATGACCATAAACGCCTGGTTCAGTTCGGGCCGCGTTTCGGCCGCCCGGTAGCGCGGCGGCTCGCTCAGGGCCTCGTTGAGGGCGAAGAGCGGGGCCAGGAGGTTATAGCGGAAGTCCGCCGCGCGCTCGCGGGTCGTCGGCGAGACGGCGTCGGCGTCGAGCAATTCCAGAAAGGTCTGCTGCGGATTCAGCCCGGAAGCGAGAAAACCGCTGGATTCGATGCGTTCGCCGTCGGCCAGCGCGATGCCGACCGCCTTACCGGAGCGCGTGAGGATCGCCCGCAACGGAACGCCGCAGCGAATCTGCCCCCCATGCTCCTCAATGTCCTTGACCAGCGCCTGCGCCAATCGAGCCGAACCGCCGAGACACATCTGGGCCTTGTGCGGCCCGGCAAGGATGGCGGGAAT
>DATJGQ010000661.1:0-6987 GCA_035494815.1 Gemmataceae bacterium | reverse complement strand
CGGGATGTCAAACGGAGGGCTCTTCTGTAGCTGGCCTCTGTGAGGCCGGCCGGCCTCACAGAGGCCAGCTACAGAAGAGCCCTCCGTTTGACATCCCGCGTCACCGTCCGCGAGGCCGCGAACAAGACGACGACCAGCGCCGCGTCCAGGGCGGGGATCAGATACATCGCGTCGTGCAAACCGACGGCCTTGTGCACTTCGCTCACAACCGCGGCCCCGTCATACGCCGCGGCCCGGCGGGAGAGGAAGTCGCTGACCCAGCCGGTCCCCACGGGGCCGAGAGCCGCCCCTAAGCAGTACATGGCGCAGAAGTAGATGGCCATCGCCGTTCCGCGCATCGACGGCTCGACGACGTCCTGAATGGTGGCGTACACGGTTCCGTAATAGGCGTAGAGCAGCAGGCACCCGGGCAGGAGGCCCGCGACGCATGGCCAGACCGCGCCGGGAGGCGCCTCGAGAGCCAGGAGCAAGCACGGGATCGCCGCCGCCAGCCCGATCCAGGCGACGTGCAGCCGGCCGCTGACGCGCCGGCGAAAGGCCAGGTCCCCCAGCCAGCCGGCAGCGAAAATACCCAGCGCTCCGAACCCGTATATCAGGGCGCTGATTTCGCCGGCCCGCCCGATGCTGAGCCCGTGGTAGCGGATCAGGAACGAGGAGATGAACGCCCCGAGCGCGTACATGTTGAAGTTGTGCAGCGCCCCGGAGACAATGATCCACCACATGGTGGGTAGTCGGAGAACGTGACGAGCCACAGTGCCAAAGGATGAAGGATGAACGATGAAGGATGAGTCAGCAGGGTTTTTGTCTTCATTCATTCTTCCTCCTTCCTCCTTCATCCTTTCCGACTTCTGGTCCGCCCCGCCGCGGGCCGGATCGGGCAGGAACAAGGCGGCGACCGCGAGGAGTAACCCCGGCACCCCGGCCACGAAGAACGCCGCCGGCCAGCCGTGGTGCTCCGCGACCCTGCCGCTGACAAAGAAGCTCAGCGCCAACCCAACTGGCAGGCCGAGCATGAACACTGACATCGCCCGGGCCCGGCGTTCGGCCGGGACCAGGTCCCCGATCAAGGAGCTGGCGACGGGGGCGCAGGTCGCCTCCCCGACCCCGCCCCCGAGCCGCAGCACAAAGAGCGACCAGAAGTTCCACGCGAACCCGGAGGCGACCGTCAGCGCGCTCCACAGGCCGACTCCCGCCGCCAGGACCCACTTCCGCCGCGCCCGGTCCGCCAGCCGGCCGAGCGGCAGGCCGACGATCGCGTACAACAGGATGAACGCCGTCCCGAGCCAGCCGAGCTCGCTGTCCGAGAGGCCCCACTCTTTGCGGACGTTCTCCTGAACCGCCCCCAGCACCTGGCGGTCGTAGAAGTTGACCGTGTTGATGCCGAGGAGCACGAGGAAGGTAAAGGCGAGGTGGGATTTTTTGACCATGGTCCGTCGCTGGGATTGCAGATTGCAGATTGCAGATTGCAGATTTCAGATTGCAGATTGTAAAGTCAAATCAATCTGCAATCTGCAATTTGCAATTTGAAATCTGAGATGCCGCGGGGAAGTGCGCCATGAGTATGCGAGAAGCCGTCATCGTCGCCAGTTCGCGGACGCCGCTGGCGAAATCGTTCCGCGGGTCGTTCAACCTGACCCGGCCGGACGACCTGGCCGCCCACTGCATCGCGGACGTGCTGCGCAAGGTGCCGCAACTCGCCCCGGCCGAGATCGAGGACTGCATCCTCGGTTGCGGCTTCCCGGAGGGGCCGCAGGGGTACAACGTTGGCCGGATCGCCGCGATCCGGGCGGGGTTGCCCGCGAGTGTCGCCGGGCTGACGGTGAACCGCTTCTGCTCGTCGGGGCTGCAGGCCATCGCCCTGGCGGCGAACGAGATCATGCACGAGGGCGCCGATGCGGCCCTGGCCGGCGGGGTCGAGAGCATCACCGCGAACGCCAAAGTCCAGCACGAGCCCAACCCGTGGGTGCGCGAGCACAAGCCCGGCATCTACATGGTCATGGGCGACACGGCTGAGGTCGTCGCGAAGCGCTACAAGATCGGCCGCGAGGTGCAGGATGAGTACGCCCTCGCCAGCCAGCAGCGGACGGCCCGGGCGCAACAGGAAGGGTTCCTCAAGGACGAGCTGGCTCCGATGAAAGTCGTCCGCGGCATCCTCGACAAGCAGACCAACCAAGTCGTCGGTAAGGAGGACCACACCATCGACCGCGACGAGTGCAACCGCCCCGACACCACGATCGAAGGGCTGGCCGCGCTTAAGCCGTACTTCGACCAAAAGAGCGGCCAGGGGACGGTGACGGCGGGAAACGCGTCGCAACTGTCCGACGGTGCGTCGGTCGCGCTCTTGATGTCGCGGTCGCGGGCGGAGGCGCTGGGCGTCAAGCCGCTGGGCGTCTTCCGCGGGTTCGCCGTTGCCGGCTGCGAGCCGGACGAGATGGGCATCGGGCCGGTGTTCGCCGTGCCGAAGCTGCTGAAGCGCCAAGGCCTGAAGATGGACGACATCGGCCTGTGGGAGCTGAACGAGGCGTTCGCGGTGCAGGTGGTGTATTGCCGCGACCGCCTGGGGATCGACCCGGCGAATCTGAACGTCAACGGCGGCTCGATCGCCATCGGGCACCCGTTCGGCATGACCGGGGCGCGGCTGGTCGGCACGATCCTCAACGAGATGCGCCGGCGCAAGGCCCGCTACGGCGTCGTCACCATGTGCGTCGGCGGCGGCCAGGGCGCGGCGGGGCTGTTCGAGTTGTCCTAAATGGCGTCCGCTACTCGGAGTCGGGGGCCTTGTGGCATTCGATGTCTATGTCGGCACGATGACTCGCTTCTACCTCCGCGAATGGGAGAACGTCGCACAGCGGATGGCGCGCGAGCAAGGCATGCACTATCAAATGATCTATGCGGGTGGTGAACCGGAGCCGCCGCCTTCAGCGGACGATCTACGTCAGGCTGTCGCGAGTTGGTGTGAAGCATTGAGCGGAGCGCTACAATCTCATGGCTTCGGTCCGGTTGTCTGGGACGAAGACGAACAAAAACCGTACTTCACCGACCGGCCTGCTTGGGATGGGTACTCAGCCTTGCTGGTCTGGGCCGCGCACGCCGAACACCCGGCCCTTCCAATCCCCGCCGAGGCCCCGCAATCTTGGGCCGAGGACCCTGCTTATCAGCGCTCAACCCTGCGGGAGTTCAAATCGCGATATCGGACGATTCTCGAACCGGAGTTGTGGCTGCCAACGGAGTTTCCCTTTGTCTTTGAGGCCGCGACCCTCGTCTCGGAGAAAGCCTGCATCGGTTCGGTTTTCACCCTCAAGCAGCAACTTGATGATTTGCATCAGCAAACCGGGACACAGCTCGAACGACTGAGGCAAACACCGCAAGTCGATGCGCCTGGCACAAAGAAGCCAGGCTTTCTTGGTGGTCTTTTCCGCCGAACGCGACCGCGACCTGAGCCGGACAAGCCGGGGCTCGCAGAGGTCGCTGAGTCCGGCCTCGCGATTTTCCGTGATTTGAGTGCGAAAGCATGTGAGCATCGACTTCCGATGCTTCTGCACTATTGACGGCAGGGTTGGCAGACGATGACTACTTCCCGCTTTGGCGGGGAGCATTTTAGCAACGAGGCTTCCCGATGAGCGATCTGGTCACCGTAACGCGGGACGGCGACGTCGGCGTCGTCACGATCGACAACCCGCCCGTCAACGCGCTCAGCCCGGGGGTGCTCGACGGCCTCATCGCCGCCCTCAAGACGCTCCGCGCGGATGACGCGATCAAGTCCATCGTCCTGAACGGCAGCGGCAAGATCTTCTGCGGCGGGGCGGACATCAACGAGTTCGGCAAGCTGACGTCCGGCAAGAAGTCGCTCGACGTCGGATTCGCGACGTTACTCTCCGAACTGGAGGACAACCCCAAGCCGGTGGTCTGCGCCATCCACGGCACCGCGTTCGGCGGCGGGCTGGAGACGGCGATGGCGTGCCACTACCGCGTCGCCACGCCGGACGCGCAAGTCGGCCAGCCGGAGGTTAAGATCGGGCTGATCCCGGGCGCGGGCGGCACGCAGCGGCTGCCGCGGCTCGCGGGCGTGGCGAAAGCCGCGGAGATGTGTGCCGGCGGCGAACCGGTCAAGGCCCCCGACGCGCTGGCGGCCGGCATCCTCGACAAGCTCATCGACGGGGACCTGCTCAAAAAGGCGGTTGCATACGCGCGGGAAGTCGCCGCCAAAGGGCCGCCGCGGAAGACGCGCGACCTAAAGGAGAAGCTCGGCAGCCTCGCCGCCAACGCCGTGATCCTGGCCGCCGTCCGCGAGCAGGTGAAAAAGAAGGCCCGCGGACTGACGGCACCGTTCAAGGCCGTGGACGCAATCGAGGCAAGTCTCACGCTGCCGTTCGCCGAGGGCGTCAAACGCGAAGCCGAACTATTCCGCGAGTGCCTCTTCTCCGATCAGTCGAAGGCACTGATTCACGTTTTCTTCGCCGAGCGCGAAGTGCCAAAGGTCCCCGGCATCGCCAAGGACACGCCGCGAATCCCGATCCGGCGGGCCGCCGTTGTCGGCGCCGGCACGATGGGCGGCGGCATCGCCATGACCTATGCCAACGCCGGCATCCCCGTCCTCCTCAAGGAAGTTGACCAGCCGGCCCTCGACCGCGGCCTGGCCACCATCAAGAAAAACTACGCCAGCACCGTCAGCAAAGGCCGGCTGACGCAGCAGCAGATGGACGAGCGGCTCGCCCGAATCGAGCCGACGCTCAGCTACGACCGCTTTGCCGAAGCCGACATCGTCGTCGAAGCAGTCTTCGAAGGCATGGGCCTCAAGAAAAAGGTGTTCGCCGAGATCGACAAGGTCGCCCGCCCCGACGCGATCCTGGCTTCCAACACGTCGACCCTAAACATCGACGAGATCGCGTCGGCGACCGGCCGGCCGCGGAAGGTGATCGGGCACCACTTCTTCAGCCCGGCGAACGTCATGAAGTTGCTGGAGATCGTCCGCGGCAAGCAGTCCGCCCCGGAGGTGATCGCGACCTCGCTGGACCTGGCCAAGCGGCTCGGCAAGGTGGGCGTGCTCGTCGGCAACTGCCCGGCATTCGTCGGAAACCGCATGTTCGACCCGTATATCCGCGAGGCCCAGTTCCTGGTCGAGGAAGGAGCGAAGATCGAAGAAGTCGATGCCGCGCTGACGAGTTTCGGCATGGCGATGGGCCCGCTCGCCGTCCTGGACCTGGCCGGGCTGGACGTGGGCTGGCGAATCCGCAAGGAAGGCGGGTTCGCGTCACCGCCGGGGCGGCAAGCGTACCGAGCCGAGGACCGCCTGTGCGAATTGGGACATTTCGGCCAGAAGACCGGGGCCGGCTGGTACAAGTACGAAGGGGGCATGCGGACGACGTCGAACCCTGACGCCGCCAGGTTCTTGGCGGAGGCGGGCCGCGAAGCCGGGATCACGCCGCGGACGATTACCGCCGAAGAGATTGTCGAGCGGACGGTGTATGCTCTCATCAACGAGGGCGCGCGAATCCTCGAGGAGGGCATCGCCCTGCGGGCCGGCGACATCGACATCGTTTACATCTACGGCTACGGTTTCCCCGCCTGGCGTGGCGGGCCGATGTGTTACGCCGACACGGTCGGTCTGAAGGCGGCCCATGCCCGCATTCGCGACTTCGAGAAACAGCACGGCGCCAGGTGGGCCCCGGCCCCGTTGCTGACGAAACTCGCCGACAGCGGCAAGACGTTCGCCAGCCTCGACGCGGCGAGGGCGTAATCTTCTGTAACTGGCCTCTGCGAGGCCGGCCTCACAGAGGCCAGCTACAGAAGACCCGGTCTCAGTGAGGCCAGCTACAGAATTAGCTACACAAGAGCCGGCCTCTGTGAGGCCAACTGACAAGAGCCGGCATCACAGAGGCCAGCTACAGAAGACCAGTCGAGGATAAGGCGTTGGCGATGAACCTGTCGTCGTTGCCGGTCACGTACCGGGCCGTCATCCCCGAGTCCTTCATCGACGAGTTCGGCCACGTGAACGTGATGTGGTACACGCACCTGTTCACCGAAGGTGCGGGGGGACTGTTTCAGCTCGTCGGTTTGACCCGCGAGCACCTCGAGGGCAATCGGGCGGGGACCTTCGCCCTGGAACAACACTTCCGCTACCTGAAGGAAATCCGGCAAGGGCAGCACGTCACTCTCCGCAGCCGCGTCCTGGGCCGGTCCGCCAAGCGGTGGCACACCATCCACTTCATAACCATCGACGAACTCGACGTGCTGGCCGCGACGTGCGAAGTGGTCAGCACCTACGTGGACATGACGGTGCGGCGATCGGCCGAGATGCCGAAGATCATTATCGACGGCATCGACCGGCTGTTGAACGAGCACACGAAGCTGGACTGGGACGCCCCGGTTTGCGGTACGATGAAATCATGAGGGACGGTCGGATGAACGACCTCCGCAACATCCCCGAAGCCCACCGCCGGCAGGCGGAACGGCTCGCGTCGAACGTCGCCATGCGCTACAAGCGGGGCGGGTCCTGGCACGACCTGACCTGGTCGGACTACCGCGCCGACGTGCTGGCGTGTGCGGCGGCGCTCGTCGAGGCCGGCATCCAACCCGGCGACCGCGTCGGCCTCCTGGGCGAGAACCGCGTCGAGTGGATGATCGCCGACCTCGGCATCCTGGCGGCCGGCGGCGTCACCGTCTCGACGCACGCCGCGCTGAGCCCCCGCCAGGTCCACTTCGAGATGCACCACTCGGGCGGCCGTTGGATGTTCGTGTCCACGGCGGCGCAGTGCGACAAGGTACGACAGGTCCGCGACGAGTTGCCGGATCTGGGAGGCGTCGTCGCGTTCGACGCCGCGGCGGCCGGCGCCGGCGTCGAATCGTGGGACGAGTTCCTCCGCCGCGGGCGGCAGTCGCTCTCCCGCCACCAGAGCGCACTCGTCCGCCGCGAGGCCGCGCTCGCAAGGTCCGACTTGGCGACGATCATGTACACATCCGGGACCACCGGCAACCCCAAAGGGGTGA
>DATJGQ010000660.1:0-8833 GCA_035494815.1 Gemmataceae bacterium | reverse complement strand
CCTCCGCGTCAAGGGCTTCAAGGAAGTGATCGACGAACACAACCGCTAAGCGCCGGGCGGCAAGATCGACATCGTCGCCGAACTGCCCGGCGGCGGCGACAAGGACCCCGGCTTCAAAGCGACCCAGGGGCTGATCGAGTCGCACGCCGACCTCGCGGGCATCTTCGCCATCAACGACCCGTCCGCCCTCGGCGCGCGGGCGGCGCTGGAAAAGGCCAACAAGGCGGACCAGGTCAAGATCGTCGCCTTCGACGGCCAGCCGGAAGGGAAGCGCGCCATCAAGGACGGCAAGATCTACGCCGACCCGATCCAGTACCCCGACCGCATCGGTCGCGAGACCCTGCGGGCGATCGTTCGCCACTTCGACGGCGAACCGGTGCCGCCGGAAATCCTCATCCCGACGGCCCTGTATGGTCAGGCCGACGCGCTCAAGGACCCCGAACTGCAATGATCGCCGGCACGCCGGTGACGGACGATGCCGGCGCACCCTTGCTGGCACTGCGCGGCATCGCCAAGGCGTTTCCGGGCGTCCAGGCCCTCCGCGGAGTCGATCTCGACCTGCACGCTGGCGAGGTGCTGGCCCTCGTCGGCGAAAACGGCGCGGGCAAGAGCACCTTGATCAGGATCCTTGCCGGGGCCGAGCGGCCGGACGCCGGCTCCGTCCGGCTCGGCAGTCGCGAGGTTTCGTTCGCCCGCCCGAACGAAGCGGTCCGGGCCGGCGTCGCGGTCATCTTCCAGGAATTCAACCTGGTGCCGTCTCTGTCGGCCGCCGACAACATCTTCCTCGGCCGGGAACGCGCCGTGGCCGGGTTCATTCGCCGAGGAGAGGAGCGCCGCCGCGCGATCGAGCTGTTTGAGCGGCTCGGCGTAACGGTCGATCCGGGCCGGCCTTGCCGGCAGTTGACCATCGCCCAGCAGCAGGCCGTCGAAATCGCCAAGGCCCTGTCCCTCGACGCCCGCATCCTCGTCATGGACGAGCCGACCGCCACACTCACGCCCGCGGAAGTCAACCGCCTCTTCGCGATCGTCCGGGATCTCAAGAAGCAGGGACTGGGCGTCGTCTACGTCAGTCACCGGCTCGACGAAGTCTTCGCCATCGCCGATCGGGTGACCGTATTGCGGGACGGCGAGTGCGTGGGCACGCGGCCCGTCGGCGAGGTGAGCCGTGACCGACTGATCGAGATGATGGTCGGCCGGCGGCTGGCGGACGAATTCCCCAAGCGACTAACGACCGTCGGCCCGCCGCGGCTGGAAGTGAGGAACCTCCGCCGCGGTGACAAAGTCCGCGACGTCTCCTTTTCCATACGCCGGGGGGAAGTGCTGGGACTGACCGGGCTCGTCGGCGCTGGGCGGACGGAGACGGCCCGGCTGATTTTCGGTGCCGACCGCCGCGAGGGTGGCACGATCCTTCTCGACGGCCGGGAACTCGACATCCGCCGGCCGCGTGACGCCATCCGCGCCGGCATCTGTTTGCTGACGGAGGACCGCAAGTCGGAGGGCCTTGTGCCAGGCCACTCCGTCCGCGCGAACTTCGGCCTGCCCAACCTGCCGGCCTTCTCACGGTTCGGCTTCGTGCAACAACGGCGTGAGCGGCGGGCCCTCGCCGGGTTCGTGGCCGGCCTGCGGATCAAGGTGGCGGACACCGAGCGGCCGGCGCGAAACCTGTCCGGCGGCAACCAGCAAAAAGTCGTTCTCGCCAAATGGCTCCAGCGCCAGTGCGACGTCTTCCTGTTCGACGAACCGACCCGCGGCATCGACGTCGGCGCGAAATATGAAATCTATGTGCTGATCAACGAACTGGCCGCCGCCGGCAAGGCCGTCCTGCTCATCAGCTCCGAACTGCCCGAAGTCCTGGGCATGTGCGACCGCATTCTGGTCATGCACGACGGCCGCATTACCGGCGAAATCTCCGACGTGGGACGCGCGACCCAGGAGCAGGTGATGCATTTGGCCGTCGGTTAGGGAAGGTATCGGTCGATCAATGGTCCGTCCCGTCCTGTCCCGGTTCTTCGCCGAATACGGCATGGTGTTGGTGCTGCTCGCGCTCTGCGGTTACTACAGCGTGGTCACCTATGCCGAGCAAGATCCCGGCGGCGCCGCGGGCGGCGAACAATTGGCCCGCGAAGTGGGCCGCCGGGCGCGGCCCGGCGCGAGCGTCCTGATCGTGGCGCGGGATACCCAGGACGACGCGACGTTCGCCGAAACCCTCCGGCACGGGCTGACCGAGGCCGGCCTGAGAGTCGTGGGCGTCGTCAAAGGTCAGCCGGCCGACGCCCGAGCGGCGCTCCAGCGGCTGGCGGACGCCGGCGAGAAACTCGATCTCATTGCCGCCCACCGGACGGCCGCCGATTGGGCCGTGCTCCGAAACGCCGGCACGCTCTTTCCCGGACTCGGGCCGGTCCCGGTCGTCACCCCGCAGCCGTATTCCTGGCCCAACTTCCTCAAGGCCGACAATCTGCTCAACGTCGCCAATCAGATCGTCGTCATCGCCGTCGTCGCCGTCGGTATGACGCTCGTCGTCATCACCGGCGGCATCGACCTGTCGGTCGGGAGCCTGATCGCCCTCTCCGCGGTGGTGGCCACATGGCTCATCCGCGAGGTCGCCGGGGCGGAGACCGCGTCGCCCGCGGGCATGGTGGCGTCTTGCCTGGGCGGTATCGCCGTCTGTACGGTAGTCGGGTTGTTTTCCGCCGCGATGGTGACGGTGTTTCGTATTCCGCCATTCATCGTGACGCTTAGCACGATGCTGGTGGCCAGCGGGCTGGCGTTCATGATCTCCGAGAATCAGTCGATTTATCAGCTGCCCGATTCGTTCGTCCGGCTCGGCCGCGGGGCGGACCTGCTCGGCGTCCCCAACGCGGTGCTGGTGATGGTCGTGCTGTACGCGGCGGCGCACGTGGTGATGACTCGCATGACGCTGGGCCGTTACATTTACGCGGTCGGCGGCAACGCGGAGGCGGCGCGGCTGTCCGGCGTCCCGGTCCGCAGCGTGTTGCTGTTCGCCTACGCCACGAGCGGCGCCCTGGCCGGGCTCGGCGGCGTGATCATGGCGTCGCAGCTCAAGAGCGGGTCGCCGACCTACGGCCAGATGTACGAGCTGTACGTCATCGCCGCGGTCGTCGTCGGCGGCACCAGTCTGGCCGGCGGCGAAGGCAACGTCCTGGGCACGCTGATCGGCGCGTTCGTCATCGCGGTGATTCAGAACGGGATGAACCTGACCGGGGTGGAGAGCAACCGTCAGAAAGTCGTCCTCGGTCTGGTCATCCTCGCCGCGGTGCTGGCGGACACGATCAAGAAGGGCGGCTGGAGGTGGCTGCGGCGGCGATCAACGCACGCCGGTGAGGTCGGGAAATTGCCGGGAGCCTGAGGTTTCGCTGCGCAGGCAGGGCGGCCGGTCGTTGCCGTCAGTGACTTAATACCACCAGTGCCGGCGCCACAAGAACGGTGCCAGTGCCTGAAGCCGACGAGTGCCTGCTTCATACCCTTCCATCAGCCGTTTGTAGCGCTGTTCCTCGCGCTCCTTCCAGAACTTGTCCGTCGCGGCTTTGTTCTCGGCGACGCGCTGTTGGTGGGACTTGAAGACGTAATCCTGCTTGTCGTCGGCGTAGGTGAATTCGCCCTGCGTCGTGACGATCGTCTTGAAATGGTAAGCCGGGATGGCCTTGGGGCTTTTGCTCTCGGGCATCGGCAGGCCGAGGCACTTTTCGCCAGCGGCGGTGATCGCCCAGAAGGCCCGCGCCATGCGGTCCGGGCCTCCCTCCACGACTGCGTCCTTGGCCATGTACGTGTCGACGCCGGAATCCATCTTCTCGAACGTGCCCGACGACGGATTCAGGCGGAAGAAGGTGACGGCGCTCTCGAAGCCGCCGGTCTTCTCGTTGAAGGCGAAGACGCCGTCTCGAGTCTGGATCGCCTTCACTTCCTTCATGGAAATCTCCTTGCGGCGTGAGCCGTCGAGGATGAGCAAGGTGATCTTCTCGGCGTTGACGGAGACGAGGCTGCCGGCGACCAAGGTGTCCCGGAATAGCACTTCGACGCGATCGCCCGGTTTGAGCGTAACCTTCGGGTTAGCCGGCGGCTCGGGCGGGGCGGCCTGACCCGCCGGTCGTTCGGCCGCCTTGGCAAGCGACTGGTTGAGCTGATCGAGACCGGTCGCCAGGTCGTTCAGCTTGTTCTGGCCCTGTTGCCGTTCGGCGTCCTGCCGGGCCATGTCGCGGGCGACCTGCTCCAACCGCTCGGCCTGGCCGCGCTCGAGCTTCTCCTGATCGGCCAGCCGGCGATCGATGGTTTCAAATTGGCCCGCGACCCGGTCCAAACGATCGTTCATCGCTTGCACGTCTTTGCTCAGGCCTTCGACCTTGCCGCCGATCGCCTGTGCGGAATCCGCCGCGGCGGTCGCCGTCTCGCGGACGCCGCGGAGCCGGTCCCCGAACAGCCACAGACCGCCGGCGAGTGCGGCGATGAGCGCGAACGCGGCGACGGCGACGATGCCCAGTTCATTCCGGCGGCGGCTGTGGGCGTGGCTCTGCTGGCGGATGGCTTCGATCAGGATGCCACGGGTTTCGGAAATCTCCGGTTGCGGTGCCTTCGGTTTGGGCCGTGCGGGCTTGGCGACGACGGGCGTCGCCACGACGGGTGCGGCGACCGCCCGGGCGGCGGGCTTCGCCGCCGGCGCGACCGGCTCCGGCGTCAGGTCGATCAGCGTCACCGTCAGCACTGGGCCGCTGGAGCCGAGCCGGAGAACGTCGCCCGGCCGCAGTGGTATCGTTCCGGTCACTCGCTCGTTGTTGCGGTACGTGCCATTGCTCGAGCGCAGGTCCGTTATCGCGGCACCGCCCGGGGTCAGGTCGATGCGCGCATGGTCCCAGGAAACGACGCTCGACGGCGAATTCTCTTCCAGCACGATCGACGCGGCGGGGTTCCGGCCGATTGTCACCGTCGCGCCGGAGTGTGCGAAGTCGCGGGACTGGCCGTCGGCCTGGATGCGGAGGCGAATGTTCATGTTAGGGGATCCTGAATGTGAACCGCTGTTCGCCGAGCAGGAACTGGCAGCCGCGGTCCAGCGGCATCTTGTCGATGCGGAGCCAGACGCCGTTGACCGAGTGGTAGTTGGCGATGTGCCAGCGTTGTTTGTCGTCGCGGTAGAGGCGGGCGTGCCGCGGGCAGACGTACGGGTCGCCGCGGGGGACGATCGCGCAGGCGCGGGCGTCGCGGCCGATCCAGTACTCGCCTTTGGTCAGCGGCACCCGCGGGCCATCGCCGGTCGGGGAGAGTTCGGTTAGCGACGGCACGGCGGCCAGCTCGCGCTCGGGATGCCAGGTTCGCGTCGCGCCGGCGGCGGCGCCGGGGTGCGGCGCCGGGTCGCCGGACTGACCGCCGTCGAAGCGGTAGCGGCTGCGGCCCAGGATAAACTCGTGGCCCGTCTTGAGTAGCGCGGTGCCGACGCGGACGAACGTGCCGTTGGTCGAGTCGAGGTCGGTGAGGACCCAGAGCGGACCGCCGTCGCCGCCCGGCCGGCTGAGGTCGGCGTGCCGGGCGGACATGAGGGTGTCGTGGCCGATGCGCAGGTCGCCGTCGGTTCGGCCGATGATGAACCGTTCCGAACGGATGCGGATGATCTCGCCGTCGTCGCGGCCGTCGTCGAGGACGATGAGCAGGGCAAGCGCGGGCCGTTGGGTGGGGCGGAAGTGCGGCGTCTCGGGCGGCGCCGGTTCCGAGGCAGGTTCGGGCGCGGCCGGGCTCGCCGGGGCGGCCGCGGCCAGTCGGGCGGCGAGGGCGGCGCGCTTCGCCTGCAGGGCCGCGTGGATGTCGTCGTCGGTCTCGAGTCGGGTCGGTTGGTAGCCGGCCGGACGCGGCGACGCGGGCGGGTGAGCGGCCATCGGAATCTCCCTTTGCGATATATGCCCACGACCCTCCGCGCTCAACTCAAGGAGCGGGCGGGTCGAGGACTTTCGCCTCGGTGAGCGTGCGAATCGCCTGGTTCAGCAGTGTTTCCGCCCGGCCGACCGTCCCCTTTTGCTTCTGCATGGCGGTCTTGCCTTTGGCCTTCGGGGCGGAGGCCGGGTCGATCTGTCTCTCGAGTTTTTGGATCTTCTCCCGGGCGCGGTCGAGGTGGTCCTGCACCGACTTGCCGCGTTTTCCGTCGCCGATCGTCTTGATCGCGGCCCGCAGTTCCCTGATCGCATCCTCCTTGAAGCCCCGCCTGGCCTTAGCCTCGGCATTTTGCGCCGGGAAAGTGACCGTGGAGAGTTCATTGTCCACGGCTTGGAGCTGGGCCATGCCCTCAAGGGTTTTGTCAGAATTCACCGCAGCCGTGGAGGGAGCGGACTTGGGGACGTCCGCGTTCTGTCCGACCGGATTTGGCGGTAATTCCTTGATCTCGATCGTGCGGAATTCGACTAGCGTCGTCGGATTATGCTGTTGCAGTGCGATCCGCCCTTCGATGAATCGGTTCTGGGTGTCGACGAAGTGCGCGGTCGTCTTGTTATTTACGATGATTGTGATTTCATTGCCCTGAGCGATGACCTCCTCACTGAACCACTCGTTCGGTGGAACGAGCTGTTCGCGGACGGGGACCAAGATTTGGTTCTGAGTCCCGTAGAGGCTTCCCGTTCGGTTGAGATCCCGGTGGGTGCTGTTGATCTGTGCTTCGTAACCACTCCGAGGACCTGGAGCCGTCCGAGTACGGAAGAGTACACCGCTGTTGCCGCCGTCATTAATCCTCGCCTTCACGCGTAGGTGGAAATTGGCAAAATCGGACCTTAGCGTGTAGAGGAATCCAGGTGGCCCGCTGCTCGTCAGTAGGCCATTTTTCACGGTCCACACAGAGGAGTTACCAAGTGTTTCCCAGCCCGTCGTGTCTTTGCCGTTGAACAATGGCATGAAGCCGTCGGCCGAAGCGTTTCCTACTCGACCGCCCGCCAACTCGGCCGTGCCGTTGAGCTCGGTGAACTCGATGTCGGAGAAGGTAATCTCCTTCGGCGGTACTCGGGAGTGAATCTGCCAAGCGATGACTCCCTCGGCCGGCATCGAGAGGAAATCGCCGTCGACCACCGTCGTGCCGTTGATTCCCACGCGGACGTGACGGCCGGCGATGCGGATGTGCATGGCGTTGAAGTCGGCGCTGTTCCAGATTCGTTTGACCACATCTTTCGGCGCGATGATGGATGGCAACTGTCGCGTCGGCCCGCCTTCGGTGACGATGCTGCCGGGCGGGAACTCGCGGTCTGCGGAGCCGTCGATCTCGACCTGCGGCCCGGCGACTTTGAACTCCTTCCAATCCGCGACCGTTGATCGGAACTGGACGCCGCTGTTGCCGATACCATCCTTGAGCCGGACGCGGAATTTCAGGTCAAAGTCCTTGTAGAGTTTTTGGCTAATCAGGAAGGTGTTGACCTTCGGCGGATCGGCGGACGGGGCGCCGACGATGGAGCCGTTGTCGACGCGCCAACATCCGGCGCGACCCTGCCAGCCGGTCAGGTTCTGGCCGTTGAAGAAGGGTATGGAGCCGTTCGTCGCCGCCGGGGCCGGTGGGAAGGCGGGGGAGTCTGGCGCACCGGGCTGCGGTCCCGGCGGTGGGCCCGCGTCTCTGGCCGGTGAGGTGGCAGCGATCGGCAGGGGGTCCAGCGTCACACGCAGCCGTCCGCCCTTGTCGCGGAGTGTCACTTCTTGCGTTTTGACTTCGAAGCCGGCTTTACTGATCCGCAGCTTGCCGCCGCCGTCGGCCACGGCGATCGTGTACGGGTCCTTGTCCCCGGCCCACTTCACTGTCAGCTTGCCTTCGATCACGTCCACGTGGGCGTCCGACGGATCGAGCTCCAGCGTGACCAAGCCGTCCTTCGTTTTGAATGTCAGGACGATGCCGGCGACCACCGCAGCGACGGCGAGGAGACCGGTCGCGGCGACGACGGGAACGAACCACGCAGGACGCGGCCTCCGGGCCGTCGACCTGGCCGCGCGCCGTGGCCGTGCTGCCCGTTTCAACTCGGCGAACGGTGACGCCGAGGCAGTCATCGGTCGGGGGGGCGCGATGGGCGGTGCCGTGGGGTTGGGCGCGACCGGTTTCGCGGCCGTTTTCTCCGGTGCGGGTTTGCACACCGCGGCCAGCGCCTCGGCGACTTCCTTCGGCGTCTGTGGCCGTAGGTCCGGAGATTTGGCCAGCATCCGGGACAGGAGTGCGGCCAATTCCCCGGGCACTTCCGGCCGGAACTGCGTGACCGGCGGCGGTTCCTGGTCGATGTGGGCCATGATCACCTGCAGGTCGTTGCCGTCGGCCGAGCGGAACGGCGGACGGCCGGCCAGCAGGCAATAAAGCGTGCAGCCCAGGGCGTAAATGTCGGCCCGAATGTCGGCGTTTTTCGTGTCCAGGGCCTGCTCCGGGGCCATGTACTCCGGCGTGCCCATCGCCATGTCTTTTTGCGTCAGCTCAGCGCCGCGCTTCCGCTCGCTGTTGAGCTTCGCCAATCCGAAGTCGAGGATCTTCACGACGCCCCTGGGCGTCAGCATCAGGTTCGACGGCTTCAGGTCGCGGTGGACCATGCCTTTCTCATGCGCGTGCTGCAGGCCGAGCGCCGCCTGACGGATGTACTGGCAGGCGTGCGCGACCGGCAGCGGGCCTTTGCGACGGAGCACGTCGGAGAGGCTTTTGCCCTCGACGTACTCCATGACCAGCAGTTGCAGGTCGTCGGCCTGTTCGGCGTCGTAGGCGCGGACGATGTTCGGGTGGTCGAGCCTGGCGGCGGCACGGACCTCGCGGCCGAACCGCTCGACCGCCTCCGGGCTGTCCAGCAAATGCCGGCTGACGACCTTGAGCGCGACCAGCCGCTCCATAACT
>DATJGQ010000659.1:0-2510 GCA_035494815.1 Gemmataceae bacterium | reverse complement strand
CCTCGACGAACTCGCGTGCCGCGGTGAGGTCGGCCGAGCTGAAGAACAGGTCCGTCCCCAGCGACATCCGCCGCGCGACCGCCCGAAACGCGCTCGCATACGTCCACCCGATCCGCCGGGCTTTTTCGCCGATGACGACGGACGATTCGTTGCGGATCCAGCGGATCTGGTACGGCAGGAAGTATTCGGACAAGTTCGGCATGCACCGCTCCCCGGACGGCTGGGTTGCGCTTCGTTCAGCGATGACCCAAACATTGTCCTAACTGAGTCCATCCTCTGTCAACCAAATAATTTCATCGCCAATCATCGAGCGGGAAGAGAGCGGGGACGAAGGGGTGAACTGCGGAGTGCCGGTGCGTCCTGTCCTCACCGCCCCATCAGGAAGTGCTCGAAGAAAACGTAGATCGCCTCGTTCGACTCGGGGGTGGGGTCGTGGTTGGGGCGGTTGGTCATGCCGACGCGGTCGTCGTGGCCGAGGAGGCGGTTGACGGCGACCGAGTGGTTGAGCGCGACCCACCGCGCCGGGCCGTCCTCGGAGCCGCCGGAGACGAAGAAGGGGCGCGGGGCCATGAGGGCGTGGAGTTCGTGCAGGTCGTGCCCGGTCTCGACGAGGGTCTTGTACGCGCCGGTGCGCGGGCTCTCCGGGGTGATGAGGCCGGCCTTGCGGGTGATCTTCGGATCGAGGCCGAGGTACCAGGGCTCCCAGTAGTTGACGTTGGGCCGCTTCTCGTCCCAGACGATGCCGGGATCGGACCAGGCGGCGGCGGCGTACTTGTCATAGAGGCAACTCGCGAAGAGGGCCCACTTCCCGCCGTAGGAGTGGCCGACGATGCCGATGCGATTGGGGTCCACTTGCTTGAGGCTGGCAAGGGCCTGGTAGCAGTTGGCGCCGACGTAGCCGAGGTAGGAGAGCGGCTGGAGGACGTGGCCGGCGGTGTCGGGCTTCCAGGCGTTGCCGCCGGGCGAGCCGATCGAGAGCGTGACGAAACCACGCCGCGTCAGGTCGTAGGCGAAGGCGCGGGATTTCTTCTCGTTCTGGCCGGTGCTGGTCTCCGGCTCGTAGAAGGGCACGAAGACGGCGGGGAACGGGCCGTCGCCGGGCGGGACGAGCAGGTAGCCGGCGGTCGTCTGCTCGGGCGCGATCTGGATGCGGACCTTGTGCTGGGTGAAGCCGTCCCGCTGCTTCGTTTCGAGGTATTCGATCTTCGGCCGCTCGATCACGGGCGGCCACTGGCCCATCACGCCGTGCCAGTGGTCGAGGATCTGCCGGCGGCGCTTCTGCCAGTCCTCCGGCGTCTTCACCGGGCTGCCGTCGTCAAAGAGCAGCGGCGAGCGGTAGGCGCCGAGCTGGCCGGCGTACTCCGCGGGCGGCTTGAAGTGCGGGGCGATCTTCTCCCACCCGGTAGACGCGTCATCAGCGAATGTAGCTTGCCCGCACGTCACTGCGAGCGTAATCGCAAGCAGTCCGACGATGAGTGCCATCGTCCGCCGGCGATGCCGCGCGATCTCCGCTCGTTTGCTGTGGGTGGCCAGAGTGCTCATCTCCTCTTTATTAGTGGGGCCGAGCCGAGTCGGTTGTGCCTGGCTAGACACGGGGCGTCAATTCCGGATCGCACCAGAATGCCGGTTTCCATCAAGCGTCCGACAATCCGTCGGAAAGTACGCAGCCACAGTGACATATGTTAAGCAAGTGAAAACGGGGGGATTGGACAAAAAGCAGCCTCTATCATCTGACGTAGAACCAATTGAACCCCCGGAATGACAGCCACTTAGCAGACCTGTTGGGATGTTGGATCGACCGCTGCAAGAGCGGCAGGGACGCCGTCTTGCTCATGCCGTCGCAAAAATTGTGATAACCCGTGGAGCGGGCACGCGGGCTGCAATACTTCAGCCCGGACAGCCAGCGCACATCACGGCATTGCGAAGTTGGGTCGAGCGGATTGGGGAAGTCAACCATTGGTCCGTCGATGGAAATGGGCCAGTGGTGCGTGCGGCACGTCGGACGTGCATAGCGCAGAGAAGGAGCAGCGGCCATGGGATCTACAACGCACCGGTGGGCGGTCCCCGTCATCGGATTGTCATTCCTCGCGGCGTCGGCGCCGGCGGTGAGCACGGGCGGGACGCTCGTGTCGGGGCCCGGCGGGCATCAATATGAAGTCGTCGCCGGGACCAGCGTGAGTTGGGACCAGGCGAAGGCTGATGCGAACGCCAAGGGCGGGTTCCTCGCGACCGTCGGCGATGCCGCCGAACAGTCGTTCGTCGAGAAGCTCCTGTCGGATGACTCGGCGCCGAGCGGCGCGTACTGGTTCGGCCTGCACGAGACGAGCACCGAAGGCGACTACCGGCACCTCTCCGGGGCCAAGCCGTCCTATACCCATTGGCTGGCCGGTCAGCCCGACAATTTCGGCGGCAACGAGACCAGCGGCACGATCCTATGGGACAATCCCGGCGATTCATCGTTCAGCCGCCGCGGGTTCTGGAACGACCTGCCCCCGGGCAAGGCGGGCTAC
>DATJGQ010000658.1:0-5316 GCA_035494815.1 Gemmataceae bacterium | reverse complement strand
TTGCTGCGGGTCGGGCGTGCTCACCTGGGCGATCTGCTTGATCGGCGTCGGCGAGCCGTAGTATTCGACGCGGAGCGCGTCGAGGAGGGCCGGCGTCGCGCGGCCGGTCCGCAGCCCGCGGAGGCCGTCCTTAAACACGTTGAGCGCCTTTTCCATGCGCTCCTCGGCGTCGAAGAGGGCTTCGTCGGTGGTCATGTCAGAATCCCAGGTTGTTGGGTGGTTAGGTGGTTAGGTGGTTGGGTGTCGGGCCGGCTGACTACAACCACCCAACCACCTATCCACCTAACTACTTCTCAGCTTTCACACACCAACGTGCCGATCGGATGGCCTGCGATGGCGCGTTCGATGTTCCCCTCGCGCTTGTAGTTGAACACCAGGATCGGCAACCTGGCGGCCCGGCACTGATCGACGGCGCCGATATCCATGACCCGCAGATTATCGCGGACCACTTGCGTGTAGGTCAACTTTTCGTAACGCACCGCGTGCGGGTTCACTTCCGGGTCCGCACTGTAGACGCCGTCCACCCGCGTGGCTTTGAGAAGGACGTCCGCCTGCAGCTCGCGGGCGCGGAGGGCGGCGGCGGAGTCGGTCGTGACGAACGGGTTGCCCGTGCCGCCGGCCAGGATCGCGATCCGACGCTTCTCCAAGTGTCGGAGACAACGGCGGCGGATGTATGGCTCGGCGACGCTCTCCATTCGCAGGGCGGTCATGAGACGCGTCTCGCACTTGAGGCTTTCGAGTGCCTCCTGCAGTGCGAGGCCGTTCATGACCGTGGCGAGCATGCCCATGTAGTGGGCGGTCGATTCCTTGATCACCTCGCCGCCGGCGGAGAATTGGGCGCCGCGCAAGATGTTGCCGCCGCCGACGACGATGGCCAGCTGCACGCCGCTCTGCCCGACCCGCTGCACCTGCCGCGCGATCGACAGCGTCTCGTCGATGCTGATGCCGCTCTTCCCGGGCGGACCGAACCCCTCGCCGCTGAGCTTGAGGAGCACGCGATGGTATTTCGGTCGCAGGACTTCGGGGGCGTTTTGGTCCATCAGTTCTCGTCTCGCGCGGGGGTGAATGCGACTGCGGGATGGTATAAGGATGACGGAGGAGACAGGACAGAGGAGAGGGGCTGAGCCCGATGACGCTCGCGTTCGACCCGCCGCCGGTCGCCGATTCGCTGCTCGCCCGGCTCGACCCGCGGTGGCGGCTGGCGGGGCTGGTGGTTGCGGCGGTCGCCGCCGCGCTCCCGCGGACGATCCCGGCCGCCGCGGGGGCGTGTGCGGGAGCCCTCTTACTCGCGGGGCTCGCTCGGCTGCCGGCGCGGTGGGTCTTGCGCCGATACGCCGCCCTCGCGCTCTTTCTCGGGCCCTTTATCGTCTTGCTGCCAATCATTCAGGGCGTCGAAGGGGTACGTTTGGCGGTTCTGGTCACCCTGAAAGGGATTGCCGTCATGACGATCGCGTTGGTGCTGCTCGGCACCGCGCCGCTGCCGACGACGCTGCACGCCGCCCAACGGCTCCGGGCGCCGGCAGTCTTCGTGCAAATCGCGCTGTTGAGTTATCGCTACGTGTTCGTCCTGACCGACGAACTCGGACGTCTGCGGCGGGCGCTGCGTGTGCGGGGATTCCGCGCGCGGCCGAACCGGCGGACGTACCGCACGGCCGGGCACGTCGTCGGCACGCTGCTCCTGCGCGGCGCCGAGCGGGCGGAGGGCGTCGCCCGGGCGATGCGGTGTCGCGCGTTCGATGGGCGGTATCGGTCGCTCGCGGAGTTCCGGACGCGGCTCGCGGATGTGGTGTTCTTTGCGATCGTGGCCGTCGCCACGGTCGCGGTGGCCGCCGGCGACTTGGCTCGTTAAGTCGTCAGTGGCCGGAGTGCGAAATGGGTGCCGAGGATCAACCGCTGCTGCAAGTCCACGGGTTGCACTACGTGTACCCCGACGGCACCCCCGCGCTCGCCGACGTCGATTTCGAAATTCGGTCGAACGAAAGCGTTGGCCTCGTCGGCCCGAACGGCGCCGGCAAGACCACACTTTTCCTTTGCCTGGCGGGCGTACTACCCGTGCGCCCCGGCATGGTGCGCGTCGCAGGACTCGATCCGGCGGTCCCGGCGGAGCGGCGACAATTGCCGGCCAAGGTCGGCGTCGTCTTCCAGAACAGCGACGACCAGCTGTTCAACACGACCGTCTTCGAGGACGTCGCGTTCGGCCCGCTCAATCTCGGACTGCCGGCGGACGAGGTGAAGCGCCGCGTCGCCGACGCCCTCGCGCACGTCGGCCTGACCGGACTCGACGACCGCGTGCCGTTCCATCTGTCGGGCGGCGAGCAGCGGCGGGCGGCCCTGGCCGGCGTCCTGGCGATGCGGCCGGACGTGCTGCTGCTCGACGAGCCGTCGATCTTTCTGGACCCGCGCGGCCGGCGGGAGTTGCTGGGATACCTGCAGACCTTGCCCGGGACGAAGCTGATCGCCGCCCACGATCTGGAGTTCGTGCGAAGCGTTTGTGGCCGAGTGCTCGTGATCGATGGGGGTCGATTGGTCGCCGACGGAGCGGCCGACACGATCCTGTCGGACGCCGAATTGATGGCGAGACACGGGTTGGAAGTGCCGTGGAGTCTACGGTAGCCGCTTGCGGCTATGCGGGCTCGCATAGCCGCAAGCCGCCCACATTTACTGCCCGAACGGTTGCCGCGGTTGGTTGCGCATTCGTCGCTGGAAGTCCGTCTCCAACACGCCGAAGTTGGTCTCGTAGCGGTTGACCGCCCATTGCAGCGCGCTCAACAGTCGCTTCGCCGTGTAGAAGCTCATCACCAGGCGGTGTGTGAGCTTGACCGCCTCGGGGGCGCCGGTCTGTGTCACTTGCGTCGTATTCAGGCCGAAATCGAGCACCAGCTCCTCCGGCGTGCCGGTGACGCGAAAGAAATTGGCGTAGATCGAGGTCAAGTCGCCGGTGTCCACGGGGATCTGCACCGGAACGCCTTGCTGCCCCTGTTGTGCCGCCGCGGCGCCTTCACCGGCCGCGGTCTTACTTTCATCGGCCATGTCCAGTCTCCGTTGTTTTCTGGTCCGTGCCAGAAAGGCATTGTATGACTCGCACGTCGCGACGCTATAGTATGCGGGCATGCCCCACCCGGAGTTCGCATCGCAATGCAGCCCTACGCACTGACCGAGCCCACGTCCGTTCCCAGTCCGGCGTTGCTGTTTTATCCGGCCCTGATCCGTCGCAACCTGCGGCGGGCGATTGAGGTCGCCGGCGGCGCGGACCGGTTGCGGCCGCACGTCAAGACGCATAAGACCCGCGAGATTGCAGCGATCGAGCTGGAGATGGGCTTGACGAAACACACGTGCGCGACGCTCGCCGAAGCGGAGATGCTGGCGGAGGCGGGCGCGCCGGACGTGCTCATCGCCTATCCGCTCGTCGGGCCGAACGCGGCCAGGCTGGCACGCCTGGCCGCCCGCCACCCGCGAACGCGGTTCGGGGCGCTGGTCGATCATCCGGATAGCGCGCGGGGCCTTTCGGCGGCGGTTTCCCGGGCCGGACAGCGGATCGAGGCGGTGCTCGATCTGAACGTCGGCCAGGACCGCACCGGCATCGCGGTGAGCCCCGCGGCGCTCAGCCTTTACGAACTGCTCGCCGACCTGCCCGGGCTCACGCCGGGCGGGCTGCACATTTACGACGGCCACAACCGCCACGAAGCGCTCGCCGACCGCACCGCCGCCGTGCACGCGCTGCTCGGACCGGTGCGCGAATTGCGCGCCGAACTCGAGCGCCGCGGCCGGCCGGTGCCGCGACTGGTGCTCGGCGGCACGCCGACGTTCCCCGTGCACGCGAAGCTCGACGACCGCGGCGCCGAATGCTCGCCCGGCACGTTCGTGCTGCACGACCACGGATACGGCACGCGCTTCCCCGACCTCGCCGGGTTCACGCCCGCCGCGGCCGTAATGACCCGCGTCGTCAGTCGTCCCACGGCCGACCGCGTCACCCTCGACATCGGCACGAAGGCCGTCGCGAGCGACCCGCCCGCCGGTGAGCGCTGCTACTTGCCCGGCATTCCCGACTATCGGGCGGTCGCCCACAACGAGGAACACCTCGTCGTCGAGACGCCCCAGGCGGACCGGTTCAAACCGGGTGACGTGCTCTATGCGATCCCGTCGCACATCTGCCCGACGGTCGCGCTCTATCCGCGTGCCCTCGTCGTCGAGGACGGCCGCGTTACGGGCTCATGGCCGATCGCGGCGCGCGATCGAACGCTGCACGTCGACGAGCCGGCACCGGCCGCGGTCTGAGCCCCAGATTCTTTCGGATTCGTCATTCCTTCGGGTAGACCGCCTCCGACGAATTCGTATGACAGACGCGGTCAGCGGCCCCCTGCGTGCCCCTGCCGACCGCGAGGCGCGTCACCGGACGATTGGCAAGGAGAAAGCCACATGATTCGCCAATCGACCCGCGCCATTCTGGCGGCTATCTGTTTCGGGGTTTGGGCCGGATCCGCGGCGGCGCAACCGATCACCAGGGGAGACATTGTGGTCGTCCGCTTTGGCGACGGCACAGCCGCCCTTGGCGCATTCGCCACGCCGGTATTCCTCGACGAGTACACGCCGACCGGAACGTTGGTCCGGTCCATCGCGGTTCCCAGCGCGGGCACGAGCGCATTGACTGTCACCGGCAATGCGACGACGGAAGGCATCCTCAGCCTCTCGCAAAACGGCGGGCTGCTCGTCTTTGCCGGCTATCGTAAAGATGCCGGCGCCGCCACGGCCACCGGCGCGAACGACACGCCGGCCACTACGAATCGAGTCATCGGCACCCTCACGCCCGGAGGTGTGGTCAACACCTCGATCGCGATTACCGACGGAACGGCGGCCAACTTCCGCAGTGCCACGACCGTCAACGGCAGCTCGTACTACACCTCGACCTCCGCCCAGGTCGGCTACGTCGCCAGTCCCGGGCCCGCTTCGACGACGGCGGCGATCGATGCGCGGAATTCCCGTCAGGTCAACTTGGCGGGGAACGTCCTCTATGCTTCGAACGGGTCGACGACGATTACGGACAAAGTCCAGAGCTATGGCACATTGCCCACGGGTGCGGCGACTCCCAGTCCGGTGGTGACGCTGGCGTTGGCCGACGCGGTCAACGGCTTTTTTCTGGCTGATCTGAATTCGGCCGTCGCCGGCATTGATACGGTGTATGCTCTGAGCACCGTCGAAGGACTCTTGCGAAAGTTCACCTTCAACGGCACGTCGTGGGCAGCGAACGGTTCGATTCCAGCCGCCGCCGCGCAAGACCTGACGGGCGTGGTCAACGGGACGACGGTGCAGCTGTACATC
>DATJGQ010000657.1:0-11261 GCA_035494815.1 Gemmataceae bacterium | reverse complement strand
GTTTCCGTTACTGCTTGATGTACTCTTTCAAATACCCCTCAAACTCCTGCCGGTGCGCCTCCTCGTCCGCGAGGAGCTTGATCGCCAGGTCCTGAGTAACGTAGTCAATTCCTTCGCACATCTTGATGATCGATTGGTAATGCGAGATCGCCTCTTCCTCGGCCGCGACGACGCCGCGGATCACGGCCACCACGTCCGTCGTCTCGGCGGGCGGCTGCAGGGACTTCTGCGTCATCTTCAGATGCAGGCTTCCCGGCACGGTCGAGCCGAGCTGTTTGAGCCGGTGGCCGATCTGCGTGGCGTGGCCGAGTTCGCCGGTGATGTCGGTAGTCAGCGCCTTCTTGATCGCCTCCGCCCGCACGCCGTCGAGATGAATGCTATTGGCGAGGTAATTCGTCACCGTCTCCAGTTCCATGTTGTACGCCGTCTGGAGGGCGGCGATGATCGGCTCCTTCGATGCGGCCATGGCGTTTTCCCTCAATCTGTCAAGGTGACGGAAACAGGGCTTGAACGGCCTGACCGGCTTCGGTGCGAACCGTCGCGTTGTTGCTCTCTTTGAGCTTTTCCAGCGACGGTTTCAGGCCGGACAGATCGATCTCCGGTCGCTTTTTGTGCAATTCGCGGACCGCCCGCAAGGCGCCAATGACGGTCATGCGGGCGCCCGTCTCGTCAGGAATCGTCGGGCCGTCGCCGCCGTGCGTCTGAAAGCTCTGCAGTTGCTGGCCTTCGTCGAGCATCTCGGTCAGGACGTCCCAGACGCCTTCGTCCTTCACCCGTGGGCTCCCTCGGTAGAGCAGTGCGAGCACGGCGTTGTAGCGAATCTCCCGCGCTTCGACGCTCGGCCCGGCCGGCTTCGGCGTCGGCGGCGACGTCCGCAGCCGCGAACATCCGCCCGCCAGAAAGGCACATGCAACCAGAAGCAAGACGGCGGTACGCATCAGTCCTTGTCCGTGATCACGATTGCGGTGCCGTGGCCGTCGTCGCGGGCCAGCCGCAAGAGCGCGTCCTCGATCTGCCGGTCCTCCGCCGGTGTGCCCGACCAGAACGTCAGGGCGTGGGCGGTCAGCTTTCGCAGGAACGGGTCGTCGGCCTCGGCACATTCCAGGAGTGCCTCGACCGCAGCCGAGCGACCCTGGCCGCGGAGCGAGTCCGCCGCTTGGCGGGCGTCGGTCGAGGACGCCGGAGCACGGTCCAGTTGCTCCAACACGGCGGCCTTCTGTTCCGACGGCGCCTGTTGGAGTTCTTGCAAGTTGTGTCCGAGGGCGGCCAGCGACCAGACCGCCTGCCGCCGCAAGAGAGCGGCGGACTTCACGTCGCTCAGCCCCGGATTCTTCGCGACGCCGGCCAGCGCCACTTCCCCGACGGGCGTGCGCAAGTTACCCAGGCAGTTGCCGAGGTATTGGACGTAGCTTCGTTGGCTGAGGTACTTCTGCCGGGCCTTCGTCAACTTCTGGGCGGCGTCGCCGGACGATTCGCCCGCCGGTTCCGCGGCCTCCTTTTCGAACCGGCGGAGGTCGTCGAGCGCCTGTCGGTACACGTCCGTCAGGTCGAGCCCGAAGTCGGCGTCGCCCGCCAACTTGTCGTCCCGGCGGAGGACTTGGGCCAGGTCGCTGGCCGTCCGCCAGCGGACGTCCGGGTTGGCGCTCCGCAGATTCGACAGGTAGTCCTTCTTGCCGCCGACCCCGCTGGCGCCGCTCAGCCAGGTCAACGCTAATACGACCGCGAGCAACCCGCCGACGATCAGGGCGGGCACCAGGAAGAGTTGCACGATGAACCGCCCGGATGGGGCGACGACCGGCGGCAGACCTTTGGCGGGATCGGGGGCGTTGGACACGGCGGGGCCTCTTTCAGTGATAGTTTAGGCTGCGGCGCGCCGCCGACGAGTGGTCCGGCGAGACCTTATTCAAGGCGTTTCACGGTCACATCCATTGGCCCCACCGCGGTGCCACCGAGTTCGGCCCACGCCTCCAATCGCGCGTCGCCCGTCGTCAGTTGTAACCGACGAAAGGTCACCGTCTCAACGTTCGCCGGCAGAGCATTCTCCGCGGTGGCGCGGCCGAGGCGGAATGCCGCCTTGCGATCTTCGGCGGCCGGGGGAAACCTGAGCGTCACGTCGAACGTTCCATCCCGCGCGACGGTCACCTCCCAATGGCCCAGGCTGTTGGGCTTCGTCCAGTCCAGCGCCCGCGGGCCGCGCCAGTCCTGTCGGGTGAGCCGCGTCGGGTTCTCGTGCGGCGTGCCGAGTTTAATGCGGACGGGGACGTAACCGTGCGCCTTGCCGACGTCATCGAACCATGTCTCATACTGTCGCTTGAGCCGGGCGACGACTTCGGGCTTCTCCGCGGCCAGATCGTGTTCTTCGTACGGGTCGGCGGGGATGTCGAAAAGTTCCAACTTGTGTAGGTTCGGGGCGGCGCCGGCTTGAGCGCCGGTGGCCTGGACCAGCTTGTACCGCGGCGCGCGGGCGGCGAAGGCGCGATACTTCTCCGGCACATCGCCGCGGTGCCATTGCACGAATAGCGTCCGCTCCGGCAAACCGTTCACCTCGCCGCGGAGGAGCGGCAACAGGTTCACACCGTCGATTTTTCCATCCCCGGGTGGCGTCAGGCCGCAGGCGGAGAGCAGAGTCGGTACGGCGTCAATGTGAGCGCACGCCGGGTCGACCGTTCGGCCGCCGCCAAGCCCGCCGGCCGGCCAGCGGATGAAAAACGGCACGCGGATGCCGCCTTCGTAGACGCTCCCTTTCGCCGCGCGCAGCCCCGACACCCACCGAGCGGGACCCGGGCCGTTGTCGGTCATAAAAATGACGATCGTGTTGTCCGTCAGCTTCCATTCATCGAGCTTGGTGAACAGGCGGCCGAGGTTGGCATCGATGTTCGCGATCATGCCGTAGGCCTTGGCCAGATCCTCCGGCTTCATCGCCCGAACGTTGTACGGTCGGCCGATTTTCGGAAACGCGGCGGGCGTCAGGTCGAGCTTCGTGTACGGAACCGTCTCCGCCTCGGGGGCCTGCATGGGCAGGTGCGGACAGTTGAACGCGAGGTAGGCGAAGAACGGCCGATCCTTCGTCCGCCCGATGAAGTCGATGGTGGCGTCGGTAAACAGGTCGGAGCAGTAACGGTCGTACGATTCGAGCACGCCGTTGTGTTCGAGAATCGGCTTGTAATAACTGCTACCCGGCGGGTCGGAGGGCTGGGCGATGCCGCCGCCGCGGAGCATCAGGACCTCATGGAAGCCACGGTCTTGTGGTCGCAGTGGGTAGTTATCCCCGAGGTGCCATTTGCCGAATAGGCCGCAGCGATAGCCGGCGGCGCCGAGCATGTGGGACAGGGTGACTTCGTCCGGCCGCATGAGCGCCCGGCCGGCGAACGTGTCGATCGCTTGCGTGCGGTAGTTGTAACGGCCTGTCAGCAATGCCGACCGCGTCGGGGCACAGACCGGGCAGACGTAAAAGTGGGTGCACTCGCCCGACTCTTTCGCGAGTCGGTCGATGTGCGGCGTCTTGAGGATCGGATTGCCGTGACAGCCGAGGTCACCGTAGCCCTGATCGTCGGTGATGACGAGGACGACGTTCGGCGGTGCGGCGGCGGCCGGGCCGGCGAGGATGACGGCCAGCAGAGCGAGGCACACACAACGGAACATCAGCCGTCCTCCGTGCTTGAAACTGTCGCGGCGAGTATACTTGACCGCGGGCGACGGCGACAGAACCGGCTTGCATCTTGCCTTCCCGCCACTTGCCGGGCATCATAGCAGTGCCGGTATTCTGGCCGGTCCCGCCCGCTCGCACGGCCGTCAACCGCAAGGTCGCGCATGCTTCGATCATCCTGGGCCGCCGTACTCGCGCTCGCCGGGGCGCCGCTCGCCGGGGCCGCCGAGCCGTCGTTCCGTGATGTGGCGGCCCTCCTGTCAAAAGCCGGCTGCAACCAGGGCGCTTGCCACGGCAATCTTAACGGCAAGGGCGGGTTCAAGCTCAGCCTTCGCGGCGACGACCCCGCGTTCGATCACACCGCCCTGTCGCGCGACCAGTTCGGCCGCCGGGCCAATCCCTTCCGGCCGGATGAGAGTCTCCTCCTCCGGAAGCCGGCGATGCTGGTCCCGCACGAGGGCGGCCGGCGGTTTCTACCCGACTCGCCCGAGTACGCCATGATCCGCGATTGGATCGCCGCCGGAATGCCGACCGATCCGCCGGAAGCACCGGCGCTCACCAAGCTGACCGTCACGCCCGCCGAACAAGTCGTAGTCGCGCCGGCCGATCGGGTCCGCCTGCAAGTCACCGCCACGTTTGCCGACGGCTCGACTCGCGACGTGACCCGGCTCGCTTGTTACGACCTGTCGAGCGTCTCGGTCGCGTCCATCGACGCCGACGGCGACGTGACGAAAGAACAGGACGGCGAGACGACCGTCCAAGTCCGGTATCTGAATCAGCAGACCGCGGCGCGGCTGGCGTTCGTGCCCGCGCGGCCCGATTTCCGCTGGCCGGACTTGCCCGAGAAGAACTTCATCGACACGCAGGTCTTCGCCAAGCTCAAGACGCTGCGAATGCGGCCGGCCGATCCGGCGGACGACGCTACCTTCCTGCGTCGGGTCTATCTCGACACGCTCGGGACCTTGCCGACCGCCGACGAAGCCAGCGCGTTTCTGGCTGACAACGACCCGGACAAGCGAGCGAAACTGATCGAGCGACTCGTTGAGCGGCCGGAATTCGCGGACTTCTGGGCGCTGAAGTGGTCGGACCTGTTCCGCAACGAGGAAAAGGTGCTCGACGCCAAGGGCGTCCGCGTCTTCCACGCGTGGGTACGGGAGCAGATGGCGGCGAACGTGCCGCTCAACGAATTCGCGCGCCGGGTGATCGCCGCCCGCGGCAGCACCTACGCCCAGCCGGAGGCGAACTACTACCGCGCCCTCCGCGACACGTACGACCGGGGGGAGGCGACGGCCCAGGTCTTCCTCGGCGTCCGCGTGCAGTGTGCCCGCTGCCACAACCACCCGTTCGACCGCTGGACGCAGAACGATTACCACGAGTGGTCCGCGTTCTTCGCCAGGGTGCAGTACCGGATCGTCGAGAACCAGCGTAAGGACCGGTTCGACAAGCACGAGTTCGTCGGCGAGCAAGTCGTCTGGCAGGACCGCACCGCGGAGCTGCGACACCCGCGGACGAAAGAGCCGTTCGCGCCGAAGTTTCTCGGCGACCCGAAACCGGCCGATTTGCCAAAGGACGCCGACCGACTTCAAGCGCTGGCGGACTGGGTGGCGGATCCGGCGAACCCGTTCTTCGCGAGGGCACAGGCGAATCGCGTCTGGTATCACCTGTTCGGCCGCGGCCTTGTCGAGCCGAACGACGACTTCCGCGCCTCGAACCCGGCGGCCCACCCGGCGCTGTTGGAAGAGCTGGCCCGCCACTTCGCCATTCACAACTTCGACCTGCGCTATCTGGTGAAGTTCATTTTGAACTCGCAGACATACCAGTTGTCGTGGGTGCCGGACGAGACCAACCGCGGCGACGTCGCGAACTTTGCCAAAGCGCTCGTCCAGCCGCTCAAGGCGGAACAGATGCTCGACGCGCTCGGCCGGGCGCTCGAGGCGCCGGTGAAGTTCGACGGCTACCCGACCGGGACGCTCGCCGGCCAGTTGCCGGACCTGCAAATGGCCGCCCGCCGCGGCGGGGCACGTGAGCCGACGGGCGCGCGGTTCCTCAAGGCGTTCGGCAAACCCGATCGCCTGTTGAGTTGCGAGTGCGAGCGGACCGACGACACGACGGTCGTGCAGGCGTTCCAACTCATGACGGGCGGCGTGTTGCACCAGATGCTGACCGCCCCGGACAACCGCATCGGCCGACTTTTGAAGGTGGACAAGTCCGACGCGGAGATCGTCGAGGAGTTGTACCTCGCGGCGCTGGCCCGCCTGCCGACCGACGCCGAACGCGAGGCGGCGACGACCTACGTCGCTAAGGCCAAGGACCGGCGGGCCGGGCTGGAAGACGTGGCCTGGGGGCTGGTGAACGCGAAGGAGTTTCTGCTGCGGAGGTAAGTCGGATGACTGCCGGGAAGGCGCTCGAGTTCCAAGCTCAGGTCGGTGCGGACCAGACGCTGCGTTTGCCGCCGGAAGTGGCGGCCGAGATTCCAGCCGGTCGTCCGGTGCGGGTTTTATTGCTCGTCGACGAAGTCGATGACGAGGCCGTCGAAGAGGCCGCCTGGAAGCGGTACGCGCTCGAGCGGTTTTTCGAAGGCTACTCCGAGGAAGACGCACTGTATGACCGGTATGACGAACTTTCTGGCCGGTGATCTCGTCCTTGCGCACGTACCTTTCTCTTCCGGCACACAAGCGAAACTGCGGGCGGCGCTGATCGTTCTTGATACGGGTGATGCGGATGTTCTAATTGTCCGAGTCACTTCGCAAAAACCGCAAACACCCTATGACGTCGTGTTGACCGAATGGAAGCAATCCGGCCTGCTTTTCCCTTCGGTAGCCAGGCTCCACAAGATGGTAACCATTGAAACGAGTCTGATTAACCGCCGAATCGGTCAGATTCAGCCGACCGATCGTGTTGCGGTCGCGGCCGCCTTTCGACAAATGTTCGGCAATTGGTGACTCCGTCGTTACAAATGTGCCGCCCGCCGCAATCGGTCGAGCACAGCCAGCCAGACCTCGCCCTCCGGCGGAATTGCGACGACGATCCGCTCGACGCCGGCGGCATCGAGGTCGTGCAGCGCCGCGTAAAGGCCGGCCGCGTACCCGATCGGCTCACGCGGCAATTCAACGCGCCGGGCTCCCCTCACCTCGGCCGCGCCTGGCCACGTGACCCAGCCGACCTGCCGGCCCATCTGGGTCAATGCTTCGACGCTTGCCCGGCCGTCGTCAACGGATAATTCCAGCGGCGCCCGCGGGGCGTAGTGCCTGGGCATGTGACCGGGCGAGCGGGCCGGCGATCCGGCGGTAGTTTCCGGTTCGCCCGGTCGGACGATTGGTCCGATCTCGTCCTCGATTGCCGAGGCCGAGAGCAGCCCGGGCCGCAGAAGCCTTGGCGGGTCGGTCGTCACGTCGATTACCGTCGATTCGATCCCGCCGCTTGTGGCGCCGCCGTCGAGGATGAGGTCGATCCGCCCGCCCAGGCCGCGGAACACATGGGCGGCCGTCGTCGGCGACAACTCCGTCGACCGGTTGGCGCTCGGCGCCGCGATCGGCACGCCGACCTCCTTCAACAGTGCCCGCGCGATCGGATGGGCGGGCACGCGGACGGCGACCGTCGGGCCGCCCGCGGTGGCGATATCGGGCAGCTGCGGACGCTTCGGCAGCACGAGCGTCAGCGGGCCGGGCCAGAATCGTTCGGCGAGCCGTGCGGCGACGGCCGGCCAGGCCGCGGCGACCTCTGAGACCTGCCGGGTGTCAACGATGTGAACGATGAGCGGGTTGGTCGGCGGCCGGCCTTTCGCCTCAAACACGCGCGACACCGCGGCGGCGTCGAGGGCGTTGGCGCCGAGGCCGTAGACCGTCTCCGTGGGAAACGCGACCAGGCCGCCACTGCGGAGGACGTCCGCCGCTTTAGCGATGGCACCGGGTTCGGGACGCTGCGGATCGATGGTAAGAACGGCAGTCATGACCGCACGCCGCGCCGCCGGTGATTGATACTAGACCCTCTGCTGCCGCTCATACTTCTTGCGATCAGCCTCCTTCAGCAACACCTTGCGCAGCCGCGACGACTTCGGCGTGATTTCGACGAGCTCGTCCTCCTCGATATACTCCAGCGCGAGTTCCAGCGGCATCAACCGCGGCTGCTTGATGGTCGTCTTGATTTCCGCGGTCGAAGCGCGGACGTTCGTCAGCTTCTTCTCGCGGCAGATGTTGACCGGCAGGTCGTTGTCGCGGCAGTGCTCGCCGACGATCTGGCCCTCGTAGACCGCGTCCATCGGGCCGACAAACATGACGCCGCGCTCCTGCAGGTTTTCGATCGCGTGACCGGTCGCCTTGCCGGTCTCGGTCGAGACCATGACGCCGTTGACGCGGGCGGGGATGTCGCCCTTCCATGGCTGGTAATCGCGGAAGTTGTGGTGCATGATCGCCCGGCCGTTGGTCGCGTTCAGAAGCCGGGTCCGCAAACCGATGAGGCCGCGGGCCGGGATCGCGAACTCCAGGTGCGTCCCGTCGGACCGGGCGTCCATTTTCAGACACTCGCCGCGGCGGGTCAAAACCAACTGCATGACCGGCCCGACGGCGTCGCTCGGTACCTCGACGACCAGCTCCTCAATGGGCTCCAGCGTTTCGCCGCCCTCGGACTTTGTGATTACGCGCGGCTTGCCGACGGCCAGTTCCAGCCCCTCCCGCCGCATGTTTTCGAGCAGAATGCCCAGGTGCAATAGCCCGCGGCCGGAGACGACGAACTCGTCGCCGCGGCCTTCGCCGGGTCGCACACGCAAGGCGACGTTCGACTCCGTCTCCCGCACGAGTCGTTCCCGCAGTTGCCGGCTCGTGATCGGCGTGCCGTCCTGGCCGGCGAACGGCGAGTCGTTGACGCGGAAGACCATGTCGAGCGTCGGCTCGTCCACCGTGATCGGCGGCAGCGGCTGCGGGTTGTCGAAGTCGGCAATGGTGTCGCCGATCTCGACCTCGTCAAGCCCGGCGACGGCACAAATATCCCCGGCCGACACAGACTCGACGTCGACGCGGCCGAGGCGGTCGAACGCCTGCAGTTGCACGACGGTGTCATCGATCCGCTGGCCGTTGGGTTTCAAAACCGCCACGCGCTGGTTCTTTCTGATCGTTCCTGCCACCACTCGGCCGACGGCGATCCGGCCGACGTACGCGTCCGCGACGAGCGACACGACCAGCATCTGCAACGGCGCATCGACCGTGACGTCCGGTGGCGGAACGTGCTCAAGGACCGCCCGGTAGAGCGGCTGCAAATCCTTCGGCGGCACGGCCAGGTCGGTCGTGGCGACGCCCTGCCGGCCGGCGGCATAGATGACGGGAAAGTCGAGGGCCGTCTCGTCGGCGTCCAGCTCGATAAATAGGTCGTACACCTCGTTGAGGACTTCCTGCGGCCGGGCGTCGCCACGGTCGATCTTGTTGATGACGACGATCGGCTTGAGCCCGCGGGCGAACGCCTTGCGAAGAACGAACCGCGTTTGCGGCAGGGGCCCCTCCGCGGCGTCGACCAGCAGGAAACAGCCATCGGCCATCGCCAGGACCCGCTCGACCTCGCCGCCGAAATCGGCGTGCCCGGGGGTGTCGATCAGGTTGACCTTGGTGTCGCCGAGCCGGAAGGCGATGTTCTTGGCGAGGATCGTGATGCCCCGCTGCCGTTCCAGCTCATTGGAATCGAGGATGCACTCCTGCGCCAGCTCACTCTCGCGGAACAGGCCGGACTGCTTGAGGATCTGGTCGACCAGCGTCGTTTTGCCGTGGTCGACGTGGGCGATGATAGCCACATTCCGTAAGTCGGTCCGCTTCACGATGATCCGTATGAGCTTGAGGGAACCGGGTTTTCCGCAATCGGGCGGAGGGGATAGTCTATCATAGGGAGCTGGCCAATGACTCGCACAGGCCCCAACTTGATGGGCCGCTGAGGAAGTGAGGTCCCCGATGCTGACGCTGTACCTGATCCGTCATGCCGAGGCAGTGCCGCCCGGCGACCCGAACTACGAAGACGACGACCGCCCGCTTATCCCCGCCGGCCGTGCGACCGCCCGCAGCCTCGGGGCGGTGATGGCCGCCAAGGGCATCAAGTTCGATGCGATCCTGACCAGCCCCCTGCCACGGGCAAAGCAAACTGCGGAAGAGTTGGCAGCTGGCTACGGCGAAGGAGCGGCGGCGATTTCCGAGGTAGACGAACTCGCCCCGGGAGAAAAACCGAAAAAGCTTGACAAGCGGCTGCTCAAGACCGAAGGCGAATCCGTCGCGCTGGTCGGCCATGAGCCCGACCTGGGTGAGTACGCCGGCCGGCTGATCGGGGCCAAGAAGGCCCGGATGAAGCTCGCGAAGCCGTCGGTCGTGTGCATCGAGTGCGACGAGCCGCCGGGCAAGGAGGCGGGCGAATTGCAGTGGCTGTTGGCCCCGCCATGGTTCGGGCCGGCGACGGCGCCGGCGGAGGATCCCGGGCCGGTGCTGTACGCGGACGGGAGGCGGTAACGGATCGTCTTGCCCAGGCGGGCCGCGATCGGATACAACGATTCGTCCATTTCCCAAGGATGGGGCCGAACATGGATCGTTGCCGGACCGCCGCACTTCTTGCGCTCGTCCTCGCCGGCTGCGACGCGCCGCCTCCGCAACTGCCGGTGGATCATGCTCCCGACACGCCCCGGCGCTCCAGTCTTCACGGCCCCGCCTACACGCTCTCGGGCCGCGTGGTCTGGGATGGCCAGCCGCCGGCACTCGCGCAGGTCAATGCGCTGCGGCCGAAATCGGGCGGCGGCATCATCGCTCTCTCTCGGCCTCACCCGAATGTCCCGCGGATTGACCCGGCCACGCACGGTCTCGCCGGCGCCGTGGTGACGTTGCGGGGCATCGACCCGTCGAACGCGAAACCGTGGGACCATCCCCCGGTCACAATCGAGTTGCACGACGAGCGGCCGCTCGTCCGCCAAGGGGACGCTCCGCCGGTCAACGTCGGGTTCGTCCGTCGGGGAGATGTCGTCACGATGGTTTCGCGGCAGGATCGGTTTCACATCCTGCGAGCGAGGGGCGCGGCGTTCTGGTCGCTGACATTTCCGGATGCCGACCGGTCACGGACGCGCCGACTGGCCGCCGAAGGCCGCGTCGATCTCACCAGCGCAGCCGGTGATTACTGGATGCACGCCTATCTGTTCGTGAGCGATCACCCGTATTGGACGCGGACGGCGGCAGACGGCCGCTGGGAACTCCGTGACGTGCCGGCCGGAGACTACCAAGTGGTCGTTTGGCTGCCGTCGTGGCGCGTCACGAAAGTCGAGCGCGATCCGGAGTCGGGCGGCGTATCGCGGTGGACGATGGCGGCAGGTCCGGAGAAGGGGTACAGCGTAACAGTCGGTTCGTCCGACGTTTCGGTGCCGGACTTCATTTTCAGAGACTGATCGGCCGTTTAGCCCCGACGCGGAGCGCGGGCCCGCAATGCGCGTCGCGGGCTAAACGGCGACTTCTTCGGCCGCCAACGCCTCATCTTTGGCGGGCGCCTGTTCGATCACCCGCATCGTCTTCCACTTTCCGTGCATGAACCGCGCGATGAAGATCACTGCCAGGATCGCGACATACGCGCTCAGGAAGGCCCAGGCCCAGTACAGCCCCCACTGGTA
>DATJGQ010000656.1:0-2395 GCA_035494815.1 Gemmataceae bacterium | reverse complement strand
AGGGACGCGTGTCACACAGGTGACACGCGTCCCTCGCTCGCGCTTCGGGCTGGTCGGGCTTGTTAGTGCGTGGATTGCACCGTCAGGACCAATGTCCCCGGTTTCACCACTTGCAGATGCGCCGCGGTCGGGGCACGGCCGTCCGTGGCGACGAGAACGGTGGTCATGGTCCGCAGCCGTTCGGCGAGCGACTTGGCGTCGACCGCGCGGCCGTCGGACTCCGTCGCGGTGACTTTCGCGGCGTCGAAGAGCTGCCACGGGCCGGCGCCGCCGGCGCCCGGCATTTGGATGAGTACGCGGCCGTCGGGCGACGCGACGGCGAATGTCAGAATCGGCGCCTTGTCGGCGGGTCCGGCGTTGGGTTTATCCGCAATGGCGTGTGATTCGACAATGACAACATCACCGTTTTGCAGAATCACATCCGCTTCCTTCGGCATTGGCACACCTGGGCCGGCGCGTAAGGGAATGCGGATCTCCTCCGTAAGCGATGGCGGAACGCGCGAGGACACAGGTGGAGGCGACGGCGAGCCAGGCGGACCGCCGACTCCGCCCGGTGGCGGGGGCAAGCTGGTCGGCCCGAATCCGTCCGGCGGCTGTGGCGGTCCCGGACCCATTGGGCGGCCGCGGCGCTGGATGGTGACGGTCGCATGCGTCTCCTCCGCGGGAATTCCGCCGGACCTGGCCAAAGCGTTGAATACGTCATTTTCATAGGCCGAAAGCTCCAGTGATACGCTCGAACTCTGCGACGGCGCGGCAACAGCTACATCGCGGCGGACGATGGTCACCCGATACGTCCGCGGCCGAAATACGCTCACGAGAACTCGCGCTTTGCCCCCCACCATAATGTTCTGACTGACGTATTTCTCCTTGATCGTGTCCTCGACCTGCTTCGCCGACTTGCCCTTCACGGACATTGGCTCAATGAGCGGCAGCGAGATCGTCCCATCTGCTTGGACAAAAATCGGGTACCCTACGGACGGCGGGGGCATGGATTGCCCCACGACGGTTGCCTGCGGAATCGAGATGGGCGGCGGCCTGTCCTTCTCTCCCAGTACACCTTCGATGTAGATCCCGAGCACGTCACCGGGCTCGAATCGATAGATCGTCGGGGGCTCCTGTTGAAGGAGTACTAATGGCACCGACTTGGCCTGCTCGGCTAATTTGCCAGGCGGCGCATTGTTCGCTGCGACACGGGGCGGCTTTGACGGCTGATCGGGCGCATCAGCAACGTGAGCAGGCGCACCAGAACGCGCCACGAGCACGCCAACGCCGCCGCCGGTCGCGCCGAGAACGACCAGCACCGCCAGCGCCACTTTCCACGTATTCATCAGCATGGCTCGCTGTACTCCTTCCATCAGGGTCAGGACCGACGCGGGCACGACTCCCGCGGCGGCTCCCGCTCGCAGAGCTGTCGCGCCGCGGACGGTCGCTGTGATCAGAGCTGGCGGCACCGACTCGCCCGCCAGGGCGAGCGGCAACGCCTCCGCGGAAGGCGCCAGCCCGTCGCGCGTCAGCCGCGCGCGCAACCGGTCGCGCGCCCGCGATAGTCGAGCGGCGAGCGTGCCAAGTGGACAGCGGAGTCGTTGCGCGGCCTCCGCGTAGGTCACGCCGTCTAGATAACACATGACGACGGCCGTCCTCTCGCGTGCCGGCAGGTGGGCGACCGCCGCGTCAAGGGCCGCACGCCAATCGGGCTCGTCGCTCATCGGCGCGGCGGTCGGCTCGACGGCGACGGGTCCTTCGCGCCGGCGGGTGGTCCGTTCCCGCGCCTTTCGCGCCGTCCGCAGCGCTACGCCGTGCAGCCACGGGCCGAGCCGGTCCGGCTTCCTCAGCCCGCTCGCCTTGCGAACCAGCAACAAAAACGTCGCCTGAAACGCGTCGTCCACGTCGTTCCCATCCCGCAACACCCGCCGGCAGACGCCGCGGACCATCGGCCCGTGGCGTCGCAACAACTGCTCGAACGCGACCGCGTCGTTGTTTCGGGCGAATCGTCGCAGCAGTTCGCCGTCGGGCGCATCGTCCCCGGCGGCCGCGCCGAGGCGGCGGGCAAAGTCGAGAACGGGTTCGAGCGGCTGCGGCGTCACCGGTCGAGGCACTCCGGGGCCGGGAGTCTGTCAGATACTCCCGCGAGACGGGCCGGCGCTTGCAACTTTTTTGTGAGTGGTGAGTGGTGAGTAGTGAGTAAAGACTTCTGACCACTCACCACTCACCCTAATCGACCGTGATCCGCACGACTTCGACGCGGACCCAGAGCGGGTCCAGTTCGTGCCGGCGGCCTTTGCCGAGGTGGTTGTCCTGGTACCGGCCCTGAGTGTCGTTGAAGCCGATCCAGAGCTTTTCCTTGTCTTTGGTCAGCTTGATCTCGAGTGGCTTGCCCGGCGGGACGCATTTGATC
>DATJGQ010000655.1:0-3055 GCA_035494815.1 Gemmataceae bacterium | reverse complement strand
CGGCCCGGCTCGCATCCTTGGCCTCGGCCGCGAGCAGAACCACGGCCTCCGTCGTGACCCGGTGCATCTCGATCACCGCGACGTGCTCTTGCACGAGCTGGTGCCGCGCGATCGGCCTGCCGTGTTGTTCCCGCGACTTGGCATATGTGACGACCTCGGCCAGACAATCCTCGATCACGCCGAGACAGCCCGCCGCGACGCTGAGCCGGCCGCCGATCAGCGTGTCCATCGCGATTGCCAGGCCCTCGCCCTCCGCGGCGAGCAGGTTCGCCGCGGGGACCGCGTAGTCGCGAAGCGTGAATTGGACCGTATCGGCCGTCACATTGCCGACCTTGGGCTCGAGCGACTCGCTCGAAAAACCGGGCCGGCCGGTCTCGACGAGGAACGCGCTGATCCGCCCCGTGCGGCCCTCGGGATAAGCGAACGTAACGATCACGCCGGCGATCCCTCCGTTGGAGATCAGGTACTTTTCGCCGTTGAGCACGAACTCGTCGCCGCGGCGGCGGTAGGTCATCGTCATCTCACGCGGGTTGCTGCCGGCGGCGGGCTCGGTCAGGCCGAACGCGCAGACGATTTCGCCGCTCGTCGTCCGCGGCAGGAACCGCCGTTTCTGTTCGTCGTCGCCCCATGCGAGAATCGGTCCCTGACCGATCGACGAGTGACCCGAAAAGAAAGTCCGGACGCCAGTCCCCTCGCGGCCGATCCGCGCGAGCGCTCGACAGTAGGTCACCATGTCGGCCCCGCGGCCGCCGTATTCTGTGGGGACCGGCATGCCGAGCAGGCCGTGGTCTCGCGCGAGGGGCACGATCCGGTCGTTGAATCGTCGTTCGAGATAGCACCGCTCCTCGATCGGCCGCAGCGCCCGGCAGAACGCCTCGACGTCGTCCAACAATCGGTCCCGAGCCGCCGGCTGCATAGGTCTGACTCCACGATTTGTTCGGGCGAACGCATGGTTGTCTTAGCGATTCGCAGCGGTAGACTCATCCTCGGGAAGCCAGTCGCGCTTGCAGCGAACATTCATCCAGGAAAGACGACTTGGAGGAGATATGTCCACGGAAACGAAAGCCCCGGCGGCGAACGGCGTTCATCTCAACGGGGCACCCGCGGCCCGGTCGAATCGGGATTGGTGGCCGCAGCAGTTGAACGTCGAAATCCTCCACCAAAACTCTCCCTTGTCCAACCCGATGGGCGAGGAGTTTAACTACGCGGCGGAGTTCAAGAAGCTCGACCTCGGTGCCGTGAAAAAGGACATCGAGAAAGTCATGACGACGTCGCAGGAGTGGTGGCCGGCCGACTACGGGCATTACGGGCCGCTGTTCATCCGCATGGCGTGGCACAGCGCGGGGACTTACCGCATCGCCGACGGCCGGGGCGGCGCGGCGTCGGGCACGCAGCGGTTCGCGCCGCTGAACAGCTGGCCCGACAACGCGAGCCTCGACAAGGCCCGGCGTCTGCTCTGGCCGGTCAAGCAGAAGTACGGCCGCTCACTCTCCTGGGCCGACCTGATGGTCTTCGCCGGGAACTGTGCCCTGGAGTCGATGGGGTTCAAGACGTTCGGATTCGCCGGCGGGCGCGAGGACATTTGGGAGCCGGAAGCCGACATCAACTGGGGGTCAGAGACCGAGTGGCTCGGGGCGCAGCGTTACGACGACGACAAGCGGTTGCAAAAACCGTTCGGCGCGGTGCAGATGGGCCTGATCTACGTGAACCCAGAGGGCCCCGGCGGTCAACCGGACCCGCTGGCCGCGGCCGAGCACATCCGCGAGACGTTCGGCCGCATGGCCATGAACGACGAGGAGACCGTCGCGCTGATCGCCGGCGGCCACACCTTCGGCAAGGCCCACGGCGCCGCCAACGCCGCCGAATACTGCGGGCCAGAGCCGGAGGCCGCCGGCATCGAGGAGCAGGGTTTCGGCTGGACGAACAAGTTCCGCACGGGCAAAGGCGCCGACGCGATCACCAGCGGCCTGGAAGGCGCCTGGACCTCTAACCCGGTGAAGTGGGACAACGGCTACTTCGACAACCTGTTCGCCCACGAGTGGGAACTGACGAAGAGCCCGGCCGGCGCGTTCCAGTGGACTCCCAAGAATGGTGCCGCGAAAGATACGGTGCCGGACGCGCACGACCCGAAGAAGCGGCACGCCCCGATCATGTTCACGACCGACCTCGCCCTGCGGATGGACCCGATCTACGCGCCGATCTCGAAGCGCTTCCACAAGAACCCGAAAGAGTTCGCCGAAGCGTTTGCCAAGGCGTGGTACAAGCTGACGCACCGCGACATGGGGCCGGTCTCGCGGCTGCTCGGCCCGCTCGTGCCGCCGGCACAGTTGTGGCAGGACCCGGTGCCCGCGGTCGATCATGAGCTGATCGGGCCGCAAGATGTCGCCCAACTCAAGGCCAAGATCCTCGCCTCGGGGCTCTCCACCTCGCAATTGGTGACGACCGCGTGGGCGGCGGCAGCGACGTTCCGCGGCTCGGACAAGCGCGGCGGGGCGAACGGGGCGCGGATTCGCCTGGCGCCGCAGAATGATTGGGAGGTCAACCAACCGGCCGAACTTGCGAAGATTCTACCGACGCTCGAAAAGGTCCAGAAGGACTTCAACGACGCGCAGTCCGGCAAGAAAAAGGTCTCGCTCGCGGACGTGATCGTACTGGGCGGGTGCGCCGCGGTCGAGGCCGCCGCGAAGAAGGCCGGGCACGACGTCCAGGTCCCCTTCGCGCCCGGCCGAACCGATGCGTCGCAGGAGATGACCGACGTCGAGTCGTTCGCCGTGCTCGAACCGACCGCAGACGGGTTCCGCAACTATCAGCGCAAGGGCGACGAGCGATCGGCGCCGGAGCTATTGGTGGACCGGGCACGGCAACTGACGCTGACCGCCCCGGAGATGACGGTGCTGCTGGGCGGGCTCCGCGTGCTCGGGACGACCTTCGGGCAGTCGAAGCTCGGAGTCTTCACGGAGCGTCCCGGAGCGTTGACCAACGACTTTTTCGTCAACCTGCTCGACATGGGGACGGAATGGCGGAAGTCGTCGAAGGGCCACAACTCCTACGAGGG
>DATJGQ010000654.1:0-2524 GCA_035494815.1 Gemmataceae bacterium | reverse complement strand
ACCCACCATACGGTCGCGGTTCTTGATAAGTATAGAGGACGGAGTTCTTTCCCCAGTTCGCGAAAATCGTGAGACGGTGGACGAATGCCGAAAGACCAAGGGCCGCTGACCATTCACGAGGCCGCCGCCGCTATTCGCGCGGGGGCGTTGACGCCGGTCGATCTGCTGGAGCAGTGCCTCACGCGGATCGAGGACTACGAGCCGCACGTCCGCGCCTGGGTCGTCATCGACCGCGACGGCGCCCGCGAGCAGGCCGAGCGGCTGACGGCCGAACTGAAGCGCGGCCACGACCGCGGCCCGCTGCATGGCATCCCGGTCGGCGTCAAGGACATCATCGACGTCTTCGACCTGCCGACTGGCTGCGGCTCGAAGCTGTGGGCGAATTCGATCGCCCGTCGCGACGCCGAGTGCGTCAAGCGCCTGCGACAGGCCGGCGCGATCATCCTCGGCAAGACAGTGACGACCGCGTTCGCGTATCTTGATCCGCCGATCACGCGCAACCCGTGGAACCTGGATCGGACGCCCGGCGGGTCGAGCAGCGGCTCGGCGGCGGCGGTCGCGTGCGGCATGTGTCTGGGGGCGCTCGGCTCGCAGACGGGCGGATCGATCACGCGGCCGGCGGCGTTCTGCGGCGTGTGCAGTCTGAAACCAAGTCACGGCCGCGTGAGCGTCGACGGGGTTTTGCCGTTAGCACCGTCGCTCGATCATGTCGGCGTTATGGCCCGATGCGTCACAGATCTTGCTATTCTATTCCAGGTCATTGCCGGCCCAGGGGAAGATCGTGATCCGGCGAGCCGTTGGAGAGTTTCGCACATTCGCATCCCCGTTCAAGACGTCATTACTGCTTCCGCAGGCACCAAAAAACCGGATGCTATCTGGCAGTTCCACCAGGCGCGGGGGCTATTTGAGACACGTGCCGAACCGGCCATCCGAGAGGCGATGGACCGTTTGGTCGACCATCTCGGACACGTCGGGCAGCCGATCTCCGGCGTAGGAGACGTCGCGCTTCCCCCCGGGTTTTCTGAGTTGCACGCACGCCATCGGACGATTATGGCGGTCGAGGCCGCTGGCTTCCACGGACCCAGAATGGCTCGTCACCCCGAGGACTACCCGCCGCGGATTCGCGAACTCGTGGAAGAAGGCCTGCGCAGCACAGCGGTGGATTACCAGCAGGCGCGGCAGCTTCGGGAGGAACTTTGGTGGCAAATCTGGTTTATGACCGTCGAAAGTGGACTGACGCTGCTGACCCCAGCGGCGCCGGGGCCCGCCCCCGATCCGACGACCACGGGAGATGCCGTCTTCAACGCTCCGTGGAGCTTTACCGGCCAACCGACAGTGTCCTTTCCAATCGCAGAGGCCGCGGACGGTCTTCCGTTGGCCGTCCAGCTCGTTGGACAGGATGATGGGGAAGGGATGTTGCTGGTTCGCGCCGCGTGGTGCGAAGAGCGCGTCGGCTACAAGATGGGCCTGCCGCCGGTGCCCTAGCGACCGCCCGCCGCGGCGAAATCGACCTTCACCGATTCGCCCGCCCGGAAGGCGACGTTGCGCGAGAGCGTCTCTCTCTGGCCGCCGCGCCAGACTTCCAGTTCCAGTGTGTAATAGTAGGTCCGGCCGGATTCCAACGGCGGCGTCCGGAAGCTCGAACCGTCGGCGAGCGACACCGGCTTGCCTTCAACGGTCAGTGACGACTTCGGCGGCATATTGATCGTGAACCGCGCCGACGTGCCGCCCATCGGCCCCGGCTCGCCGAACTCGACGTTCACCCGTTCGCCGGCGCGGAACTTCTTCGTCACCTCTTTCGGCTCGTACTTCTTGCCGCCGCGGTCCAGCGAGATCTGGATTTCGTAGTCGTACTCCTTACCCGGCTCCAGCGGCGGCGTCTGGAAGACGCGAACGCTGCCGGTGCCTTCGATCGGCTTTCCGTTGGCGAGCAGCTTGCCATCTGGCGGCATCGTGACGACGATCAAGGCCGCGTTTGGCGGCACGCTGTAACCGCCCGCGGCGCCGGCGAGCGGCGGGGCGGGCGACTCGCCGGGGATGTTCGGGATCGAGGGGATCGTCGGCGGGGCGCCCCCCTCGCCGAAACTCGGGCCCGCCATCGGCGGCAACATGGGTTGCGGCGCGCCGTACACGCCGAAGTCCGGCATCGCGCCGCCTTCCATGTGGGTCATCGGCGTGCCCCAGCCGGCTCCGTAGGAAGTCGCGCACCCGCAATCGACCACGCCGTAACAGCCGGCGCATCCGTAACAGCCCATGCAACCGCCGTAGCAGGCCAGGCGATCGCGGCGGAAGAGGCCGCCGAAATCCGGCGCGGTCGTATTCACGCTCAAGGCGGCGGCGAGGACGATGCTGTACATCGGTGTCTGCCTCTGTCGGGACGTGGCTCGGACGAAACGAGCTTCCACATTAAGATGGGCGAAATGGGCCGTCAAACCCTTCCCCGCCGATCGGCGCAATCGCGGGGAGATTGCCGCGCGGCCGCGCCAGATATGCGGATTAGGCGAGCCGGGAGCGTCAGCGACCG
>DATJGQ010000653.1:0-4147 GCA_035494815.1 Gemmataceae bacterium | reverse complement strand
CGGAGCGCTCCGCTCGAAAACTCGCGTCGCGGCGGAACGTTGATTACGGGCACTTCGCCGATTCCAGCTTCTCGACCTCGTACGTCCGGCCGTTGCCATTGCCGTTGCCGCGGTTGCGCAGCGCCACCTGGTACAGCCGTTCGCCGGTCGGCGTCGGATAGTTGCCGGTGATACACGCGCGACAGAGCCGGTTCTCGGGCAGGCCGATCGATCGCGCGACCGCTTCGAGCGGCAGATAGAAGAGACTGTCCGCCTCCAACTCCGCGGCCATCGCTTGCTGTTCGGCGACCGTCGGCCGCAACCCGGACATGAACCGGGGGGCGAATAGTTCGCGGACCGTACTCATGTCGATGCCGTAAAAGCACGGCGCGATGATCGGCGGGCAGGCGACGCGGACGTGCACCTCCTTGGCCCCGCCCTGCTCACGAACGTGTCTTAAGAGCGATTGCAAGGTCGTGCTGCGGACGATCGTGTCCTCGATCAGGAGCACCCTCTTACCTTCCAGCACTTCGCGGAGCGGCGTGTACTTCAATCGGGCGCGGTCGGCCCGGTTCTCACCCTCGATGAAGGTCCGGCCGATGTAGCGGTTACGCATCAGCCCTTCGGCCGACTTCAGGCCGAGCTGGTACGCCATCGCGTCGGCCGCCGCCTTGCCCGTGTCCGGCACCGGGACGACGATCGTATCCGAATCCAGCGGCACGAGTCCGAGGGCCCGCTCCTGTTCGGCCAGCTCTTCCCCGAGCCGCGAACGCGTCAGGTAGACGCTGCGATCGTCCAGCACGCTGGCAACATTCGCGAAATAGATCCACTCGAAGAAGCAGTGGGCCGACGGCTGTCTCGGAGTGTACCGTTCGACCCGAAGCCGGCCGTCCTCGATGACGACCATCTCGCCCGGCTCGAGCGAGACGACCTCGCTGAATCCCAGGTTCTGAAGGGCGACGCTCTCGCTGGCCGCTGCGAAGAGCGGGCCGTCGGTCGCGTAGCAAAGCGGGCGGATCCCCTTCGGATCGCGGAGGACGACCATGTCGCCCATCGCGTTCAGGTAGACGATGTTGTACGCCCCGTCGAACCGCTCGCTCAACGCGCGAAACACTTCGACGAGGTCCGGCCGATCGTCCCCGCGGAAGGCGTGGGCGATGTAGTGCATCAGCACTTCGGTATCGGTTTCGCGAGTCAGATGATAGTCGGCGAGCTGCAGCAGGTCGGCCCGCAGTTCGGGGAAGTTGGCGAGCTGCCCGTTGAAGGCGATGGCGAACCACTTCCACTTGCAGCCGTGCGGCCGTTCGAACGGCTGGGCATAGTTGCGGCTGTTGGCGCCGCAGGTCGCGTAGCGGACGTGGCCGATCGCAGCGCGGCCGGCGAACTCGCGCTGAATGTTCTCGGCCTTGCCCGGGTGGTTGAGGCGGAACGCCTCGATCACCGTTCCGATCTGTTTATAGGTGTCGAGGATCTGCTCGCGATGGGGGTTGTACGTCGTGAATCCGGCCGCAAGTTGGCCGCGGTTCTGCAGGTCGAGCAACACGCGCGGCATCAACCGCGAAACCTGGCTCGGCCCGCCGTGCGGGGCCAGCGGCGAGATGCCCGAGCCGGGCAGGTGGTACAAGGCCGCGATCCCGCACTCGTGCTCGAGGTCAGCCATTCGTCGTCCTGTTCCAGAAGGGGCAGACCGTACAGCCGGGATTATAAATGGGTCAGAGCACGGTCACAAGAATGGATCGGTTGCAAGCCGCGATTGTCGGTGACCGCAGCTGTCAGCCGACCATGACGAATTGGCTGGCGCGACGGAGCAAACGGTAATGCGCCTGTTCCAGGGCCAGCATCTCGTCCGGCGTGGCGCTCATGACCTCGTAGAAGCCGGCTTCCACCGCCTCGACGCCGAACGACTCGTCCCCGTCGTATGCAAGCAGCGGTGGCTGGGCGGACCGAAATTCGGCGGGCAAGAGCAGGCCGTCCAGTTTGCAGCGCAATGTCACCGGGCGCGACTCCGTGCGTTTCCTTCGCCGCCACCGTAACCGACCGCCGTAGCGGCGCATATGTCGGTAGACGCGACCGCGTCAGAAAAAGTGTTAAGCAAATTTGCGGAGACTGGGTAGACTGGTTCGCCGAGGGGGGAGGAGTCCCATCACCTGGAGAAAGGAAGGACTGCAATGATCTCCACCATCCGCCGCCTTGTCAGGACTCGGAAGGCCCCCCACAATCGTCGCACGCCGCCGTCGGTGCGGCTGCGACTACAACCGCTGGAGGACCGAACTGTTCCGTCGACGCTGCTCGTGGATGACGACCGCCGACAATTCCGCAACGCCCCATTCACGACGATCCAGTCAGCCGTGAATTCCGCTCACTCCGGCGATCTGATCTATGTCGCCAAAGGCGTGTACCAGGAACAGATTGTCTTCCCGAGTACGCTCCGAAACGTGTTCCTTCTCAACGCGGGCGGGGCGCTGATCGGAGCACAGCCGGGCGCGGGTGACGGCTCGGGCGCCATCATCCATGTGAACGGCGCCCAGGGCATCACCATCAGCGGTTTCACCATCACCGGCGGCGTCGGCACCGCGGACCTGCAGTTCGGCGTCCTGGTCGATCACAGTGGCTCGGCGACCATCAGCTACAACCACATCATCAACATCCAGACCAACCCGCTCGGAACGAATCAGGGCGCGGCCGCCATCCAGATCGGTGAGAGTTCCACCGGCACGCCGGGAGTCGGGAATATCATCGGCAACAGGATCGAAAGTTATCAGAAGGGCGGAGTCGTCGTGATCGGCGCCGGCTCGAACGCCGACGTCATCGCCAACACCGTCCGCGGCGTCGGGCCGACGACCGTTATCGCACAGAACGGCATCCAGGTCAGCGACGGCGCGACCGGCCGCGTGCTGTACAACACCGTCTCGGGCAATCAATTCGTCAGCACGACGACCGAGGGCGTGGGCATCCTCGTCTTCAGCACCGCCAACGTGCGCGTCGAGGCCAACACCGTGACCACGAGCGATGAAGGCATCCTCGTCGACAGCTCGACCGGCGTGAGCGTGCAGTACAACACGTCGAACAAAAACACACTCAACGGCATCGGCGTGCTCGGCGGCAGCAACAATCTCGTGAGGTTCAACACGACGCTGCAAAACGTCTTCGACGGGATCAACCTCGAAGACACGACGGGAAACAGCGTCGAAGGGAACACCGCCTGGAACAACGGCCGCGACGGCGTCGCCCTGGAAGCGACCGTGATCGGCAACGCGGTCCGCCGCAACTCGGCGTTCCGCAACGGCCGGTTCGACCTGTCCGACGCCTCGGCGAGCTTCACCAACTCCTTCTCGAAGAACTCCTTTAAGACACGAGGCGCCCCGACCTTCCCGGCGGTGTTCACCATCAGCTGATGTGAACGAGAATCGCCTGCCCGCAGGGCGCGGACTGACCTAGGATCCGGCTCCCGGCGACGGGGTCAGGTCCGCGCCCGGGCACTCGTCCAAGACGCGGCGGACTTCGTGAGTCAGCTCGTCGCCCGTGAACGGCTTATCCAGGAACGCCACGGAACGCGCCAACACGCCTTCGTGGACGACGGTGCTGTCGGTGTACCCGGACATGTAGATGGTTTTGACGTCGGGCATCATCGCCGTCAGCCGCTCGACGAGTTCCGGCCCGCCCATGTGCGGCATGATCACGTCGGTCAGGAGCAGGTTAATGGGGCCGTGATGCTGACGGGCGCGGACGAGCGCTTCGACACCGTGGCTCGCCTCCAGCACGCGGTATCCCGCCGCCCGCAACGCCTCGCGGGCGAGTAACCGGACGCCGTCTTCGTCCTCGACCAGCAGGACTGTCTCCGTCCCGCGGCTGGCGGCGGCCCGCGACGTCGGGCCGGCGACCGGCAGTGGCGCGTCGAGCGAAAGCGGCAGCGCGATGCGAAACGTCGTCCCCTGCCCCGGCGCGGTCTGCACGTCGATCCGCCCGCCGCTCTGGCGGATGATCCCGTAGACCGTCGCCAGTCCGAGCCCGGTTCCTTTGCCCGCGCCCTTGGTCGTGAAGAACGGCTCGAAGAGGTGTGCCCGGGTCTCCGCGTCCATGCCGCAGCCGGTGTCGCTGACCGCCAGCAAGACGTAGTTCCCGGCCTGCACGCCCGCATGATCGCGGAGGTAGCTCTCGTCGAGTTCGA
>DATJGQ010000652.1:0-4522 GCA_035494815.1 Gemmataceae bacterium | reverse complement strand
TGCCGCGGATGAACGTGTTCGATTCGTGCATCAGGGCGACGATGCCGACGCGCATGACTGGACCTCGGCGGAAAGCGCGGGTAGGATGGGTCGAGTCTATGTGTCCCACCATCTGAGGCTTCGGTCGGCGTCGTAGACTCGACCCACCCTACACTCCACGAGGTGCGAGGTCCAGTCATGCGCGTCGGCATCGTCGCCCTGATGCACGAATCGAACACGTTCATCCGCGGCACGACCACGCTCGCCGACTTCGAGGCCGACCTGCTCCTCGAAGGCGAACCGGTGCGGCACAAACTGGCCGACGCGCACCATGAGATCGGCGGATTCTTCGAGGGGCTATCCGCCGCCGGCATCGATGCGGTCCCCGTCTTCGCGGCGCGGGCTCTTCCGTACGGGCCGATCGCCGCCGAAACCGCGACGACCCTTGTCGATCGACTGCTGCGAGCGGTCGACGGGGCTGGCCGACTCGACGGGCTGCTCGTCGCGCCGCACGGCGCCGCGGTGGCGGACAATGAGCCGGATTTTGACGGGTTCTGGCTCGAGAAAGTCGCGCGGCACGTGGGCACGGGCGTACCAGTGATCGGCACGATCGATTTGCACGCCAACGTCTCGCCGCGGATGGTCGGGGCGTGCGACGCGATCGTCGCCTACCGCGAGAACCCGCACCTCGACCAGCGCGCCCGTGGCCGGGAGGCAGCCGACCTGATGGCCCGATTCCTCACGGGCGAAGTCTGGCCGGTGATGGCCGCCGCCTTTCCGCCGCTCGCCGTCAACATTCTCCAGCAGGCCACCGCCGAATCGCCCTGCCGCGAACTGTACGCCCGCGCGGACACGTTTCGGAAGCGGCGCGGCGTGCTCTCGGTCAGTCTCGCCCTCGGATTCCCGTACGCGGACGTGGCGGAAATGGGCGCGTCGGTCCTGGTCGTCACCGACGGCGACGCGGCGGTCGCCGCACGGCACGCGGCCGAACTCGCGGGGGAATGGTGGGCGCGGCGGACGGACTTCGACGCGAAACCGATCGACGCGGCGACCGCCGTCAAACGCGCCGCCGAACTCGACGGACCGGTTTGTTTGTTGGACACCGGGGACAACGTCGGCGGCGGCTCGCCCGGCGACGGCACCCTCCTCGCTCATGAATTGCGCCGGCAAAAACTCGGCACGGCGTTCGTCTGCCTGGCGGACGCGGACGCCGTCCGGCAAGCCCGCGCGACCGGCATCAACGCCCGCGTGCACCTGCGCGTCGGCGGCAAGTACGACGACCGGCATGGTGAGCCGCTCGACGCCGAGTTTGTTGTCCGCGGCTTATTCGATGGCCGATTCACTGAACCGGAACCGCGTCACGGCGGCATCACGACGTTCGATCAAGGCCCGACGGCCGTCCTCGAGACCGACGAACGACTCACTGTAATGGTCACGACCCGGCGCATGGCACCGTTCAGTCTGCAACAACTCACGAGTTGCGGGCTGCGGCCGGAGGCGTTTCAGGTGTTGACGGCGAAAGGAGTCCACGCGCCGGTGGCCGCGTACGGGCCGGTGTGTAAGCATTTGATCCGCATCGGCACGCCCGGCGTCACGGCGGCGGATCTGTCGGCGTTTGAGTACCGCCATCGACGCCGGCCGATGTTCCCGTTTGAGCCGGAGACGATTTGGAACCCGTAGCCGCCGAAGTCGGCCCGTTTTTCGAGAAACGCTTCGCCGTCGTCAGCAGTGTTTGGACGAGGTCCGGCTCAAGAGGCTTGACGATATGATGGTCGAAACCGGCCTCGTGTGACCGTCGCCGGTCCTCCGGCTGGCCCCATCCGGTCAGAGCGACGAGGACAGTCCCGCAGAATGCCGGGTCTTCTCGCAACAGCCGCGCGCACTCGTAGCCGTCCATGCCGGGCATGCCGATGTCGAGGAAAATGATGTCGGGCCCGTCGGCGCGGGCGGCGGTCAGGGCGGCGGCGCCGTCGTGAACGACGCGGACGTCCTGGCCGGCCAGCCGCAACACGACGGCCAGACTCTTGGCGGCGTCCACATTGTCGTCGACGACCAGGACGCGGCGGCGCGGCAAACGCGGCGCGGATTTGCCAGGCACGGAACCGCCGCTTCTCGGTTCGTGCTCGGCGCGCGCGACGATGGGCAGACGGATGATGAATTCGCTACCCTTGCCCGGCCCGTCGCTCTGCGCCACGACGCTGCCGCCGTGCAGTTGCACGAGCGTCCGCGCCAGCGTCAGCCCGATCCCCATCCCCCCCTGCGCCCGGTTTAAGGCCCGGTCCGCCTGCACGAACAGGCCGAAGATGCGCGGCAGCATCTCCGGCCCGATGCCGATCCCCGAATCCCGGACGTGGACGACGGCTGCCTCACCATCGCGTTCGACGATCAGCGAGATTCGGCCGCCCGGCTCCGTGTATTTGGCGGCGTTGTGCAGGAGGTTTCCGATCGCCTGGGCGAGACGGACCGGGTCGGCCTCGACGGTCAACGGCTCGGCCGGCAGCGCGACGGTGAGGTGGTGCCGCGCGTCGTTGATCGCGGGGGTCGCGGTCTCGACCGCCCGTTGGACCGCGGCGGCCAGGTCGATCCGTTCCTTGCGAAGCTCGATCCGCCCGCGCATGATCCGCGACACGTCGAGCAGGTCGTCCACCAGCCGCATCAGGTTCTGCACCTGCCGACCCATCATCTCCTTGGCTTGTTTGACGGTCGCCACGTCGGCCGTCGGCATTCCGAGGATGTGCAGCGCGTTGCGGATCGGGGCCAGCGGGTTGCGGAGTTCGTGGGCGAGTACGGCGAGGAACTCGTCCTTGCGGCGGTCGGCGTCGGCCAATTCTTCCGCCCGGTGCCGCAGTTCCTGCTCGAGCCGGAGTCGCTCGATGCACAGCCCGACCTGTCCGCCGATGGCGGCGAGCATGTGCAGCAGGTCGTCGTCGGGTTGCTGGATCTGGCGGCTGAAGAACTCCATGACGCCGAGCACTTCCGGGCCGAGCAGGATCGGGAAACCGAGCGCCCCGTGCAGCCCTTCTCGGACCGCGATCTCGGCCCGCGGAAAGTTCGCGTCACGGGTGACGTCGGCGATCCAGGCGGCCCGGCCGCTGGACCAGACACGGCCCGGCAACCCCGTCCACGCCGCAAAGGCCCGCCCGCGCGTCGCCGCGTCGAACTCGGGGACGGGCGTCCCGGCGTCGTGCCAAACCTCGATACAACGTAACACCTGCTCCTGCCGGTCGACCGACCAGATCGCGCCGACGTCCCAGTCGAGACTTTCGCAGATGACCCGCAGCAACCGCGGCGCCGCGTCGTTGAGCGACGCGGCCTCGACCAACACCGCGGTCGCGGCATAACCGACCGACCGGCGGCGCTCGGCCAGCCGACGTTCGGCGACCGCCGCCCCCAGGCACAGGGCGGTCAGCGCGACGACACCCATGTACAGGTGCAGGTGAATCAGACTTTGTTGCAACGTCCCGCCGGCGAACGGGCCGAGCCCGTTCACCGTCCCCCAGATGGCGACCGCGAGTGCGAGCGGGACGACGGTCGCGACCCCGCGCTGCTCGAACCGAACTGCGGCCCAGACCACGAAGGGGAAGATCGTGTACGCGAGCGGGTTGGCCGGCGCGGGTGGCGGGCCCGCGAAGATCAGGACGCCGACGACGGCCATCGTCACCAGGAGAGCGGCCGCTTCGGCGATCCGCCGCCGCTCGAACCTCAGTCGCGGGCCGGCCACCCACGTGAGCAAGACCGGGGCCACGATCAAATCGCCCGTCGCGTCGCCGAGCCACCACAGCCACCACAACGCCGCGAAGTCGTCCCACGACTGGACGCCGCCCAGGCAGAGACTGGTCACGCCCACGGTGGCGCTCACGGTCGTACTCAGCCCCACCGCGAACGTCATGAGCGCCAGCACGTCGCGCAGGCGTTGGAGCGAACTGCCGAATCGGCCCCCACGCCGCAGGAGCCACGCCCCGAGGACGGCTTCGAGCGTATTGCCGGCCGCGATGCCGAGTGCCACCGCCGGCGGCTCGTGCGTCGTCGACGTCGTCCAGTTGACAAGAAACGCGCCGAGTGCGATCCCCGGCCAGAAGCGGTAGCCGAACAAAAGCAGCACCGCCAGGGCGAGCCCCGACGCCGGCCAAACGACCGTCACTTGTTCCGCGACGAAGGCGAGAGATAACCCCAGCCTGGCCGCGGCGAAATACGCGGCCGCGACCGCGATCAGCCCCGCCAGGTAGCGCCAGGGCCGTGACGCCATCGTGGACTCCTGAGATGTCGTCGATGCCCCTCCCGCGCGGTTACTCGGCCGCCCGCCGCACGATTTTGACGAACTCGTCCCGCGGGTTGCGGCCGCCGGTGCTTTGCGTGAAAACGATCCCGAACAAATCGCGGTCCGGGTCGATCCAGGCGTAGGTTCCGTCGGAACCGCTGTGGCCGTAGATGCCGTCCGCGGCGACCTGCCAGCCGTAGCCGTAAAACGAGGTGCGCGTCTTAAGTTGCTCGTTTGAATAGATCGCCTTCGTCTGCGGCGATGTCGCCGCGCGCACCGTCTCGC
>DATJGQ010000651.1:0-3177 GCA_035494815.1 Gemmataceae bacterium | reverse complement strand
TTACGTGTTCGGCCGGACGATGAGCACTTGCGCCATCCACGACGGCCTTTGCTACGCCTGCGACCTCGCCGGATTCCTGCACTGCCTCGACGCGAAGACCGGCAAGCTCTACTGGAAGTACGACAACAAGTCGGCCGTGTGGGGCTCGCCGTATTGGGTGGACGGCAAGGTGTACCTGGGCCTGGAAGACGGCGACGTGGTGATCTTCGAACACGGTAAGGACAAGTACACGAACGGCCCCGACGGGCAACCGAAGGCGGAGCCGAAGAAAATCGAAATGGGCGCCGGCCAAGTGATCCGCAGCACGCCGGTCGCCGTCGGCGGCGTGCTTTACGTCATGACCGAATCCCACCTGTTCGCGATTCAGAAGAAATAGGTCCCATCGGTCCCATAAGACCTATAGGTCCCATTGCCCCGAAGGACATCCCATGCCCGACACCGCGACGCCCGCGCAAGTCCACGACGCCCGCGAAAAGCTGGACGCCCAGGTGCGCGAGATCGTCCGCTGGCACTTCAGCCCGGACACCGGCACGCCGTTCTGGCTCGAGCGGGCCAAGTCCTTCAAGTTCAACCCGCTCAAGGACGTCCAGGGTTTCGACGATTTGAAGCTCTTCGGCTTCTTCGAGGACGACTGGCTCCGCGGCGCCCCGGGACTGGACATCCGCCGCTGGGTGCCTCGCGGGTTCAAGGACAAGCCGGTCTACGTCTTCGAGACCGGCGGCACGACCGGGATCCCGAAGTCGCGGGTCGTGCTCGAAGACCACTGGGTCGACTACGAGATCTTCTCCGACTCGCTGCCCGACAAGTTCTTCCCGAAAGGCGCCAACTGGCTGATGCTCGGCCCGTCCGGGCCGCGGCGGCTGCGGCTCGCGGTCGAACACCTCGCCCAATTCCGCGGCGGCATCTGCTTCGGCATCGATCTCGACCCGCGGTGGGTCGTGAAACTGATCAAGAAAGGCTGGATGGAACACCTGCGGGCGTACCAGGAGCACTGCATCGACCAGGCAATGACGGTTCTCTCGGCGGGGCACAACGTAAGGTGCATGTTCTCCACGCCGAAACTGCTCGACGCCCTCTGCAAGAAACTCGAGGAGCAAGGCAGCAGCATTCGCAAGGCGGGCATCACCGGCATTTTCTGCGGCGGTACGGAGATGACCTCGCAGTGGATCCGCTTCACGATCGAGGAGTATCTCGGCCCCGACGTGTACATCGCGCCGACCTACGGCAACACGCTGATGGGACTGGCGGCGGCCGAGATGCCCAAGGCCGAAGACGACTACAAGATCGCCTATTACGCGCCGGAACCTCGGGCGGTCGCGCAAGTCGTGGACTTCGATAACTACGACAAGGTCGTCGACGTCGGCAAGACCGGCCGCGTCCTGCTGACGACCCTGACCAAGGAGTTCTTCGTGCCGCGGTTCGCCGAGCGCGACGAGGGTGAGCGCGAACCGCCGTGCAAAAAGTACCCGTGGGACGGCGTCAGTGGCGTGCGGCCGTTCCATAAGATCGCCGCCCAGACGACGGTCGGCGTCTATTAGGCTCGCGACGCCTATCAGAGCCGGAAGCGTAAGCGACGGCCCGCTCTCATATGACCGTCGCTTACGCTTCCGGCTCTGAAAGACGTCGCGAACCACTCTGATACAATGATTTGACAAACAAGGAGCTTCCCATGAAGCGTGCCGCGGCCGTCGTCTGCGTCGTCTGCGTCGTCTGCCTCGCCCTGGCCGGATGCAAAGGCAACAAGGCGATCACGAAGGAGAACTTCGACAAGATCAACGCGGGGATGGATCTGGCGGAAGTGCAAACCCTCCTGGGCGGCCCCGGCGAAGAAGACGTGGAACTCAATTTGGCGGAAGGCTCGTCCGTCGCCGGGGCGATCGGCGTCGGCGGCACGCTCGAATCGATGACGCCGAAAAAGTCGGCGACGAAATGGTACATGTGGGGCAACTCGTCGAAGTTCATCAAGGTCGCGTTCCTCGACGGCAAGGTGGCCCCGTCCAACTTCAAGAAGGCGTCCGACAACTTGCGGTGAAAGGCGAGCCGCCGGGTTTATCCCGGCGGGCGTTTTGGAGAGCGGTTCATGCTGCACATCCCGATTTCGCGCTGGGGCGAGCCGTACAAGAGCATGGAGGCGGACAAGGTCGTCCATTTCGTCAGCGGCGAAGTGCTGGCCGAAGTCAGCCGCTCCAACGGCGCCCTGGTCGAGCGCGACATGCGGCAGGCCCATCGCGCACGCGGCGTCCTGCGCGAAATCCCGATCCGCGAACTGTTGCAGATGGTGAAGAAGGCGGGCGAACTGTACACGGAGGCCGAACTCCCCCTCGGCACCGGCACGCAGACGCCCGACCAGTTCGTCCGCATGCAGTCGGCCACGACCGGCCTGCCCGAGCACATGTGCCGGTTCAACATGACGAAGAACAAGTTCGTCCTGGCGAACATGGACAAGATTCTCGACTCACTCACCCGCGGGCTGGACCTGGACATTCTCACGCGCGGTTACGGCGTCGAGGACCGTGGCGTGCCGGTCAGCTACCAGGCGCAGTCGCCCGTGCTCGGGCTCGTGCTGCCGAGCAACTCGCCGGGCGTGCACACGCTCTGGCTGCCGATCATCCCGCTGCAGATCGGACTGGTCCTCAAGCCGGGCCCGCAAGAGCCGTGGACGCCGTATCGGATGGCCAACGCGTTCATCCAGGCGGGCGTGCCGAAACAGGCGATCGCGATCTACCCCGGCCTCGGCGACATCGGGGCGGCTGTACTCAACAGTTGCCCGAAGAGCCTGATCTTCGGCGGTACCGCGACCGTCGAGCAATACCGCGGCAACCCGCGCGTGCAAGCGCACGGCCCGGGGTTCAGCAAGATTCTCTTAGGCGACGACGAGGTCGACCGCTGGGAAAAGTACCTCGACATCATGCACGACAGCGTCTTCGTCAACAGTGGCCGCGGGTGCATCAACTGCTCGGGCATCTGGGTGTCCCGTCACGGCCGAGAAATCGCCGAGGCGCTGGCCGCGCGGATGGGGCCGGTCGAACCGCTGCCGCCGGAGGACCCGAAGTCGGCGCTGGCCGCGTTCACCGTCCCGGGCCAGGCCGACGGCGTCTGGACGGCCATTGAAACCGACCTGAAAGAACCTGGCGTCCACCATCTGACGGAGAAGTTCGGCCCACGGCTGATCAAGAA
>DATJGQ010000650.1:0-3063 GCA_035494815.1 Gemmataceae bacterium | reverse complement strand
GCCGTGAACCAGCCCTGGAAGGTGTAGCCGGATCGGGTCGGGTTCGTCGGCTTGGTCACCGCGGTCCCCAACGGAACTGTCGCCGGCGCGACCGACGAACCGCCGGCCGAATCGAAGGTCACGGTCACGTTGTCCGTGCCGTCACAGGTACCCGGTGGCGGCGTTTGGTACTCGTAGGCGCCCATGTCGCGCCGCGCCGGCGGCGCCGTGCACGCTTGAACGACCCTCGGATTGCCGGCGAGGTCGGTCGTCGACTCGCCTGACGCGAGCGCTGCCGGGTTGCCCTTGTCGAGCAGCAGCGAGCCGCTGCCCAGATGGAAATCCGTGGCCCCGACGAATCCGGGCGTCAGATTGGTGTTTCCCGAACCCTGTTGGACGTCGGCAGGGTCGGCCGCCTGAATCGTGGCCGGATCAAAGTTCGAGTAGCTCACCCCCACCGTGACGTCGGGTCCGGTTCCGATCAGGATCGCCTTGCCGCCGCCGCCGAGAATCGAGCTGTCGATGTCGAGATGGGCGTGACTGCTGGCGGGGGCACAGCTGATGGACGTGCTGCCGCCACTGCCCGGGGTGGCCCAGAACGTGGCATTGCGCAGCGTTACCTGAATTCCGGCGAGACTCCCGCAACTTGCGTCCAAACCACGGATGCCCGTCTCTCCGGTGGGCGGGCGCCACAGCACGTCCTCCACCGTGAATTCGCCCGCGCCGCTATGGCTCACGAGTTCGAAGCCCTTGTCCCCGGTCGCGTCGATGCGTCGTGCGGTGCCCTCCGACTGCATGTAGACCGCGGTTCCGGCCTTGATCGTCGCGTCCTCGACGAGGTCGTTGCCTGCACTGGAAACGCCCGTCATGGGAACCGACGAGGGCACGGGGCCCGTGGCCGTCCCGTTGCGGAAGGTTGCGTTCTGGAGATAGGCACCGACCAGCGGACCCGATCCCACCGAGGGATTCGCCGGAAACTTGATCGCCACTCCATCGAGCACATGTATCGATGTCTGACTGCCGGCCGAGCCGACCATCGCGACGCCGACGTTCTGTCCGCCGTGGCTGCCGTTCGGAACCGCTATCGCAAGATTCTCGACCAATGTCTTGGCCTGGCTTTGAATGCTGAGCGTGTACACGATGTTGCCGTCATCTGCTTTCAGGAGCGTCCCCCCGGAGCCAGAGCCCGAACCGACGATGTGCAGTTCGCCGCCAGTGGGTCCGAGGAAGGGGGCGTCGTAGTCGAAAGCCTGCCCCGTGGGTGCCAGATACTCGCCCGGTCCGAGGTGGATGGTGTCGTCGGCTTCGTCTGCGGCGGCGGCGTCGAGCGCGGCCTGGAGGTCGTTGCCCTTGTCGATCTGGCCGGTGCACGGGTCGGCCGCGGCATGGACGCAATACTCGGCTGCGTCAGCGGGCGTCGGCGCCACGATCAGAGCCATGAAGCACACTGCGCCCAGCAGCTGCGGTGCCTTCCGCAACCTGAATGTCCGTGCCATCAACGGCTCCCTCGCGTCGGCTCTTAGACGCGGAGTCTAGAACCGATGAACCCTCCGTGGGGCGGCTTTGGCCCAGCCGGCCGAAAGTGGGGCGGGTTCCGGGCATGAATTGGATATGTCTGATTTTCAGATAGGTTTTTGCCATGCCCACCGGACGCGCCCCTGCCGCTGCGCCGCGGCGCTATGCGGGCCGTTCTGCTGAGGAGCGTGATGCCGAGCGGCGCAGTCGACTCCGCGAGACAGCCCTCCACCTGTTCGGCACGGAGGGGTACGCGGCGGTGCCCGTCGAGCGGCTCTGCACCGAGGCGAAGGTTTCGACGCGTCACTTCTACCAGCTTTTCTCGAACAAGGAAGACGCGTTGCTCGATGTGTACGCGGATCTGACCGCCGAGTCCATCGGCAATGTCGGGACGGTCCTGGACGAGACGGCCGGCCAGCCCGTCGAGGAGCGGCTCGTCGCAGGGTTTCGGGCCTACATCGGCCCGATCTTGGCCGACTCGCGCAAGGCGCGGCTGGCCTTCGTCGAGATCGTGGGCATCAGCCCGCGGGTTGAGGAACGGCGGCTGCAGTTCCGCAACAGCATCATCGCCGTGTTCGAGTTCGAGATGGCGGCCGCCGTCGAGCGGGGCGAACTTGAGCCGCGCGACTTCCGCTTCTTGGCTCTCTCGTTCCTGGGCGCGGTCAACGTCGTGGTGCACGACTGGAGCCTGAACCCGAACCATGCGGCGGCCGAGTCCTTGCAGGAACAGTTGTGCGGTCTCGCGGTCGAGTTGTTCACCGGGGCCCGATCGCCCTCCATCTGAGGACGTGATGCGGGCGGCGCGACAGCCCCGAGCCGAATGTGTGACTGGTGAATGTTGCGAAAACTCTGACGCGGCCGTTCGTGGGGTCTAGCGTCTCCCCAGTTGGCAATGAAGGCGAGGGAGATCTCGATGCTGCGACGGCTTGGCGTGTTCGGCTCGACAGGGGCACTGCTGGCATCGGCCTTCGTTGCAGTGGCGACTCTGGGAATGTCGGCGGCGCAGGCGGCGAGTTTCCAGGACTGGGTCACCGTCTCAGCTGGTTACGCTGACACCTGCGGTGTTCGCAACAACGGCAAGCTCTACTGCTGGGGTCGCGACAACGAGGGCCAAATCGGCGATGGCGACGCCACGGGGGCGATCGCACCGCGCCGCATTGGCAGTTTCGAGGACTGGGACACCGTGGTCGCGGGTGACACCCACACGTGCGGCATCCGCCACGGCGGCAAGCTCTACTGCTGGGGTCGCGACGACAACGGTCAGGTCGGCGACGGCGGCGAGCTCGAAGCGAGCATTCTCGCGCCCAGGCGCGTCGGTGATTTCGAAGACTGGGCCACCGTCTCCACCGGCAGTTCCCACACGTGTGGAGTCCGCAGGAACGGCAAGCTCTATTGCTGGGGCTACGACTTCGACGGCCAAATCGGCAACGGCGCCGCGGGCCCTCTCAGGGTCGATGCTCCCAAGCGCATTGGCAGTTTCGACGATTGGGACACCGTGGTCGGGGGTGACGCCCAGACTTGTGGCATCCGTCATGGCGGCAAGCTCTACTGCTGGGGGTTCGACGCCGA
>DATJGQ010000649.1:0-3390 GCA_035494815.1 Gemmataceae bacterium | reverse complement strand
GGTTGCAAGTCTTCTTGAAGCCGGGCGTGTGAACGAAGTCCCGCTCCGGTGCCAATCGAAGTCGGTTGCAGCCTCGGGGATCCCGCTGGTGCCTGGTTTATGCGGTTCCGAGCACCGAGTTAGTGACTTGGAAGCGCGCGTAATACCTCAGGGCAACCGTCACAGTCGCTACAACCCATTCGCATGGAAATGCAACCCGTGTTAGTTTGTGCCTGATAGCGCGGGGAGTTCGATTAGACGATGCTCCCCTGCCCGCTTCAGACCGCTTTGGCCGCTCTTTGCGTCATTTCCGCATCTCCGGCTTCCCGAACATTTCATGGCAATCGGGCTCAATCGGTCCTCGCGCCAAGGATGGCGCTCTTGTGAAGGATTCACTCATGAGACCATTCCTTACCAGCATGTTCGCGGTCGTCGTGGGGCTGGCTGGTGCGAATCGCATTCTGGCCGACGCGCCGCTCCCTGAAATCCCGCCGGTGCCGGCCATTACTGGGGCGAACGCCGCTCCCGAAGCGCCGAAGCCGGATCTGCCGCCGGCCGCCGAGTTACTTCCGCAACTGTTTCCCCTGAGCGAGTTCGCTTTCACCGATCGCGCTCCGTCGTCGCCGCTCGACTCGCTGCTCTCGCTGACGACCGAACCGGTGCCCGACCCGGTCGCGGCCACAGGCGCTCCCTGCGACTGCCCGCCGGTGGCATGCCCTTCCCTTCCCTCGTTCGGCGGTCCGCTCTGCTCGCGGCCGACTTTGACGGGTAACTGGGGCGGCCTGCGCCCCCAGCTTGCGGCCAACGGGCTCAACTTCAACATCTACGAGACCAACTTCTTCGGCGACGTGGCCAACGGCGGCGCTCAGGAGACCTTCCAGCATCGCGGGCGCACGGATGTGCTCGCCAATATCAACGGCGCGCAGGCGGGACTCTGGCGCGGTTCGTTCATCGACCTGCACGCTGAATCCATTTACGGCCGCTCGATCAACCCATCCGCCGGCACGCTGTCGCCGGTCAGCATCGCCCAGTTAGTGCCGGTGCCGAACGGCAACGTCACGGCCCTCACCGGCGTGAAGTTCACGCAGTTCATCACCGATCAGTTCATCGTCTATGGCGGCAAGCTCAACCTGCTCGACGGCTTCAACCAGCCGTTCACCGGCGGGGCCCGCGGCGTGGATGGCTTCTGGAATGGAGCAATGGTGTTTAACCAGGTCCTCGCCCGAACACTCCCCTATTCGACTTACGGCTTCGGCGGTGCTTATCTGCAAAACCTGCAGCCGATCCTGAGTATGACCGTCCTCGACGCCAATAACACGCCGACCACGAGCGGGTTCAACTCGTTCTTCGCCAACGGCGCGGTGCTCCTGCCGCAAGTGAACATCCCCACGAACTTCTTCGGTCTGCCCGGCCACCAGGGCTTCTTGGGCACCTGGAGCAGCAAGCAGTACACCCCGAGCGATCGAACCGCGTTCCTGAACGTCTTGCAAGGCACGCCGCTCTCGACGCAGAGCACGCAAGGCGCCTGGTCATTGGCCTACATGTTCGATCAGGCCCTCTACGTTTCGCCGTGCGATCCGAATCGGAAGTGGGGCATGTTCGGCAACCTCGGCCTGGCCGATACCAACCCCAGCCCCGTGCGCTGGTTCGCGAACATCGGCCTGGGCGGTGCCAGCCCGCTGCGGGGCCGGCCGCTCGACACCTTCGGAATGGGCTACTACTACCTCGGCCTGAATAGCTCGTTCAAGAACCTCGCCCCGGCGACTCTGCCGCTCCGCGACGAGAACGGAGTGGAAGCGTTCTATAACGTCGGCATTACGCCCTGGTGCCACATCACGCCGGACGTGCAGTTCATTCTCCCGGCCGCGCAGCGGGCCGAATGGATGTGGTTCTTTGGATTGCGAGCGAAGATCACGTTCTGAGCACTGGTCTGCGGTTGGACGTGAGTTTGTGTCTCGCTCACCGAGTCGCCGATGTCTGGATTTGCCCTCGCCCCCCTAACGCGGGGCGAGAGGAAGAAAGCGGCCGAGACGGCCGCTCCCAGGATGCATTTTCTTCCATCACCCCACCCACACGCCGCCGTTGATGGTGGGGGCCGGATCGAAGGAGAACAAGACCGCCGGGAGGCCCGTCGCGGGCAGACTGACGCCGCCCTGGAACGCGGAGACCATCTCGCCCGACGACGTGAGGATTTCCATCGTCCCGTCGCCGTCGATGTCGCGCACGGCCACCTTCTCGCCCGTCCGTTTCTTGCTGTTGGGCGGCGTGAAGCTCGCGATCGCCGTTCGCGTGTTGTTGTCCACCAGGTCCTTGCCCGAGAAGACCGTCACGTTGGAAGTCTTCGTCTGCGGCGAACCAACGACGAGGTCGGCGCGGCCATCGCCGTTCACGTCGCCCACGGCGAGGAACAGGCCGCTGACGTAGTCGCCCGTGAGCGCGAACTTGGTGAACACGCTCGTTGGAGTCATGCCCGGAGCGATCGACGCGCCGCTAAAGCCGGCCACGCGCGTACGGCCCGTATAGAGCGCGCTCACGACGATGTCGGCCTTGCCGTCGTTGTTCATGTCGCCGACGCCGACCGTCGTCCGCCCGATGAACCCCGTCGTCGGGCCGGCCGAGAAGCCCTTGATCTTCGCGAAGTCGCCGCCGTGGAACACCCGCACGCGCGGGCTTCCACCTTCGTTCGTCCCGAGCACGACATCCGCCTTGCCGTCGTTATCCACGTCGCCAACGGCGACCGAGATCTTCCCGGTATAGGTTGAGCCCGCGAGCAGGTTGCCCGAGACAAGCAGGCCCGTCGCGCCGTTGATGACCTTGGCCTTGGCCGGGATGCCGCCGTTCGACACGGCCACCACGTCCGCGACTCCATCGCCAGTCACGTCGCCCACCGCGACCCGCATGCCGCCGGTGTAGCCAGCGCCAAACGGCTGCGACGTGAAGTGAACGGTGTGATCGGCGTTGTACATCGTCACCGTCGCGGTCGTGCCGGGAAGACTGCCGATCGCGAAGGGCTGCGGGCTCGGCGGCGGCGAAGTCCCGCCGATCGTGATGTTCTTGCTGCCATTGATCGAGCCGGTCACCGTGTCGGTCGCGGTGACCGACTGCGTACCCGCGGTGTTCATTGTCACCGTGAATGAGTGCGATCCGTTGTCCCCCGCGACGAAGTTGTAGTTGGCTGGAAGGACCGCCGCACCGTCGCTCGACGTGAAGTGCACTGTGCCGGTATAACTCGTGGCGGTATTGCCGAAGGCGTCCTTGGCCGCGACCGTCACGTTGAAGGCCGCGCCCAGCCCCGCGCTGGCGGGCGCGGAAACCGAATAGTTCGTCGCCGCCCCCGCCGCGACGGTCGTCGCGCTATTGCCGGTAATGGCGCTCGTCACGGTGTCCGTGGCGGTGATCGACTGGCTTCCG
>DATJGQ010000648.1:0-11373 GCA_035494815.1 Gemmataceae bacterium | reverse complement strand
TTCTGCAAATCGGCGAGCGAGTCCGGCATCCCCTTCGCCGGCCGCACGTCCACGAGAATCCCTTCCTGCTCGAGCGCCCATTGCTGATGCCGGGCGAGCTTCATGTCATTTTCAATCAGCAGCACGCGCGGTTTGCCGGTGCTGAAGACGAGGCCGCTGGCCGTGTTGTTGTCCTGGAACTGGTCCTTGTACCCGGAGACGCGGGCGGTGTAGTGGGCGAGCTTCTCGCCGGTCACCGTTTGGCGGAAGCGGAAACGGTTCTCGCCTTTGACGAGCGCCTTCTTCTCGCTGACGACCTTGTGGGCCCCGCGATAGACCTCGATCTGGCCGCTCTCGGCGTCGTGGTTGGAATCGACGACGACCTCGACGTAGAACGGCTCCCCTTCGCGGACCTGGGCGGGGACGTTGACGGCGGAGACCTGCACTTCCGCCTCGGTCCGGCCCATGAGCGGGACCGTCGACACCGGCACGCCGCCGCGGAGTGCCGCCTTGAGCGCGTCGCCGCCGGTCTGGTTGCCGTCGGTCAGGAGGACGATGTGTGGCACCCAATCCGGCGGGATCGCGGCGCTGGCGACTTCCAGCGCCGCGGCGAGGTGCGTGCCGTTGCGGTCGACGTTCGGGTTCGGCTTGTCGCGCTCGGCGACGACGAGCCCCGGCTGGGCGGCGAACCGCAGGAACCCGACGCGATTCGGGCCCGCCGCGGCGACGGCTTTGTCCAGGTACTCTTTGACGTGTTTCTGCGCCTCGTCCCCGACCGATTGGCTCTCGTCAATGGCGAAGACGACGAACTGTTCGCGTGTCGGCGAGAGGAGCGTCAGCCCGGCGAGCGCGAGCACAAGCAGCGTGATGACGACGGCACGAACGGCCAGCGAGAGTAAACGTTGCCAGCGGGCGAAGTCGGTCAGGCCGCGCAGGTAGTACCATCCCAAAACGGGCAGCGCGAGCAACCCGAGCAGGAACAGCGGATTTGTCAATTCCAGGGGGAGCCGGGAGAAAGTCATCGGCGTCGTTCCTCGCAGTTTCGCGGCGCCGGTCGGAGCCTGAAGCGTTAGCGAAGAACTTCGCTCACGCCTAAGGTTCGGACGAGCATCGCGAACCGGCCCATACCGACGATCCTAACTGATCCACCGCCGCTGATACAGATACCACTCCGCCGCCGTCAGCACGAATGCGACCAGCAGAAGATAGAACCATACCGGGCGACCCGTCAGTGCCGCGGCGAACCCGGCCTGGGTCACCTCAGTCGAGGCGATGGCGTCGGGAATTCGCAAATCACTCTCCGCTGTGTTCGCCAGGTTGCACGCCAACTCGACAACCGGCGGCGCGTCCGCTTGGTCGCGCGTCACCGTCCAGATGCCGACCTTGTCCAGCGGTCCGACCGTCGTCTTCGTGACGCCCGCCGGTAACTCGCGCGTCGTCCCGTCCGGCGAACGCAGCAGGAACTTGTCGCCGCCCGCCGGCAGCGTCACTTCGGTCGTCGCGCCGGTGGCGAGACTCTCGCGCAACTCGCCGCGGTTGCCGCTGAACCACTGCAGGGCGTTCGACGCCATGATCGGGAACGCGGTCCGTAACGGCAGGTCGCCCTGGTCCAGATTCACCGTCAACACGAGGACTTTGCCCTCCGGCCGGTCGATCGCGACGTAGAGCGGCTCGCCCGTCAGCGCGGCAGCGAGCACGGCCGGCTTCCGTTCGCCCGGAAACGTCAGCTTCCGCGCCTCGGGCATGAGCACGTTGTCCAGGCGCAGGTTCGCCATCAGCGGCGAATCCTTGTCCTGCTGCGTCACCAGCGGATTCTGCAACTTGTCGCCGACTTGCCAGAGGTCCGTGCCCGTCGCCGGGTCGATGACGTAAAGCTGGCCCGCGGGCAGCTTCTCCGGCACCTTACGGTGATAGACGACGATGGTACCGGCCGAGACGTTCGCCGGCGCTTCTCGCGCGACCGTCAGCTTGGCGAGCGAATTGGCCTCGAACACTTTTTCGAGGAACAAGTTCGGCTCGGGAGTAACCAACAAGACCGGCTGAAACTCGCGCTTCGGCAGAATGGCGCTGGCGGTATTGTCGGTCGAAAGGGCGTCGTCGTGCTTGAGGATCGCAATCAATCGGCCGCCGTCGGTCGAGGTCTGTTCCATGACCTGGGACCATTTGCCGTTGGCCTCCAGCTTCAGGTCGTGCACGTCCACCGGCCGGCGGTTGAGTTCGATCTCCAGCCGGCAATTGACCGGCTCGTCGGAATGGTTGGCGACTTCGGCGAGGATTTCGAACCCGGTCGGGTCGAGCAGGCTGCGGCGGACCTGGAAGCGGGTGATGCCGACGTTCGCCGCCTTTGTGCCGACCGGCAGCAGCTTGACCGTCTCGTCTTTCACGAGGTCCTCGATCCCGGCGGCACGGCCATCGGTGCCGACCATGACGTGCCCTTTCTTCTGATCGTCGGGGGCGTCGGCGATCAGGCGGCGGGCGAGTGCGACCGCGTCGGTCAACTTCGTCGGACCGTCCGTCGCGGGTACGGCGTTCAATTGTTCGCGCAGCGTCCGCTGATGCCCGGTCAGCCCACAGACGACCCGCGGCTGCGTGCCGGCGACGACGATCGCCATCTCGTCGCGATGGCGAAGCCCGTCGATCGTTTTGAGCGCGAGTTCCTTGGCGGCCGCGAGCCGTGACGGGGCCACGTCAGTCGCGTTCATGCTCGCCGAGTTGTCGAGGACGAGCACGACGCGGCGGGACTCGTTCGCCTCCCACGCGAAGAACGGCTGGGCGAGCGCGAAGATGAGCAACAGCAGCAGGGCCAGTTGCACGAGCAGCGACAACAGGTGCCGCAGCCGTTGCCAGAGCGAGCGCGGTTTTTTTTCCTCGAAGATCTGTCGCCAGAAAATGACCGTCGACACCGGCACGCGGCGGAGCCGGATCTTCAAGATGTAGAAGACCACGACCGGGATCAACAGCCCGGCCCAGACCAGCGCGAGTGGGTTCGCCAGGTTCATCGCACCGCCCCCGCGACGCGCATCATCTTCAAAATCAACTCGTCAAATGGGATCTCGGTGGACGTTCGCGTGCAGCCGAGGCCGTATTTCGTGCCGTAGCCCTTCACCCGTTCCTGGAAATCGCCGAAGAGGCGCCGGTATTGCCGCAAATTCTTCTCGGTGACCGTCACCTTGCGGGCCATCTCCGACTCGACGTCGAACAGTTCCAGGTCGCCGAGCATGTTGGTCGGGTCGGCCTCGCGGCGGTCGTGGACCTGGATGATGTGCGGCTCGTAGCGGTGGTGCCGCAGAATGTCGAGGCCGCGCTCGAAGCCATTCGGGTCGTACAAGTCGCTGACGACGAGCGCGAGGCCGCGCCTCTGATTGCGATGCACGAACCCCGTCGCGACGCGGGCCAAGTCGGTATCGCTCCCCTGGGCCGGGAGATTCTCGAGGAATCGGAGTAAAGCCAGGATGCGGCCCTTGCCGCGGGTGAGCGGGAAGTCGCCGATAATGTCCTGGGCAAACGCGACGACGGCGATCCGGTCGAGGTCCGCGAGTGCGATGTACGCCAGCGCCGCCGCTACTTGGCGGGCGAAGTCGAACTTCGGCGGCGAGCCGTACGCCATGCTCCGCGAGCAGTCCAAGAGGAAGTAAACGTGCAAGTCTTCCTCCTCTTGGAATCGCTTCAGCAGCAGTTCGTCGTGGCGGGCGTAGAGGTTCCAGTCGAGGTAACGGAAGTCGTCGCCGGGCGTGTATTCGCGGTGGTCGGCGAACTCGATGCCGCCGCCGAGCTGCATCGTCCGCCGCTGGGCCAACAGCGAGCCGCGGAAGACGCGCTTGGAGATCAGCGACAGGTATTCGAGCTTGTTCAAGAAATCGGAATCAAATAGCGGCATTGGCGACGCGCCCTCACAGGTAGCTCAACCAGGCGGCGCGGGAGCGGGCTTTGACGCCGGCGAACCAGCGGCACGGATAATACAGGACGACGACTACGACCAGCCACCAGCAGTACGCGGCCGCAAGACTGAGGCCCATGCCGCGCAGCCGCACTTCCTGGAACGGAGCGTCCCACCAGCCGCGCGCATAGCCGACCGCGTACACCGTCCCGGCACATACGCCGATCAGCGACAGGTGCACGGCGTAGTAAAAGAACGGTACTCGTCCGTAAACGACGAGTTTCTCCGCCACCGGGCCGAGCGGGCGATCGAGCGCGGCCAGTATCAGGAGGGCCGGCCCGAGCGTCATCAGCAAAAAGTCGAGCGACGGCGGGTACTTGGTCGTGTTGACGAATGACATGACCGTGTAGAGCGGATTGGGCACGGCGGCGGACGTCAGCTTCGCCTGTTGACGCACCCGCATCTCTTCGGGCTGCGACGGGTCGTAACGCGTTTCCGTATCGGGGTCGTGAATCTGCACGGCCCACGGATGCGGATCGCCGTAGCCGTTCAGTCCGCGGATGATGACGAACACAACGATCGTCGCCAGCCCGAGGCCCGCGATCCAGCGGCGCCGAACCGGCCGATCGAGCGTGAGTAACGCTCCAAGTCCGTACCCGGCGCACATCACGCCGAACCACGGCAGAATGACGTACGGCGGGCTCAGCACGGAATGCTCGCCGAGTCTGACCCGTTCGGTGCTGTGCATCACGGCCCATAGAGCGCTCCACGAGTCCCACGGGACCGGGTCGCTGCCGTTGCCCGCGACGATGCCGTCCGCGAGATTGTGGCCGAAGATGAAGAGCAGCCCGAGACCCGCGACGAGCGGCGTCGGCAGGAATACCATCGCGCTCATCAGTACCATGCACCAGCCGATCGTCCAGATCACCAGCGCCTCGACCGACGTGTAGTCGAGCGTCTGGTACCAGAAGAACTTGAAGACCGTCAGTTCCAGGACCACCAACCACAGGCCGCGGGTGACGAGGAATCGGACCATCTCGGCATGAGCTTTACGGCGTTGCGCGAGATAAATGCCGGTGCCCGCCAGGAGAATAAAGACTGGGGCGCACAAATGCGTCACGAGTCGGGAGGCAAACAGGACCGGCGTGGTCCAGGTGAGGTCGGTCGCGCGATACGGCTGCGACTGCATCATGTCGCGGACATGATCGAGGGCCATCAGCACCATGACGAGGCCGCGGACGGCATCCACGTTGTCGAGGCGCGCTCGCACGGGCGGCGCGGGAATGGCCGCGGGCGCGGGGGCGACAGTCGGCAGCGTCGTTGAGCCCATGGTGCGATCGCGAGAGGGCGCCGCTTGCGGCTTAGCGCACGTCCAGTCGGGGCAATGGCTGGCACGACTCGACGTGCGCTAAGCCGCAAGCGGCCATATAGGATTACGCCGCCATTACCGGCGCCTCGACCGTTTCGAGGATGTTCTCCACGACCTGGTCGGTCGCGACCCCTTCGGCCTGGCCCTCGAAGTTGAGGATCAGTCGATGTCGAAGTGCCATCGGGGCGACCGCCCGCAGGTCGTCGCGGGAGACGTGGTAGCGGTGGTCGAGGATCGCCTTGAGCTTCGCCGCCAGAATGATCGCCTGGGCGCCGCGAGGGCTGGAGCCGTAACGGACGTACTGCTTGGTCTGCGGCGCCGCCAGCGCGTGCTCCGGATGCGTCGCCATGACGACGGCAATGCCGTACCGCCGCACCTCGGCCGCGACTGGGATCTGCCGCACCAGTTGCGCGAGCGAGAGAATCCGCTCGCCGTCCATGACCGCCTCGGCTTTCGGCGTCAACGCCTCGGTCGTGCGGTCGAGGATCGTCTCCAGATCGGTGATGCTCGGGAACTTGACGAGCAGCTTGAAGAAGAATCGGTCGAGCTGGGCTTCGGGTAGAGGATAGGTGCCCTCCATCTCCAGCGGGTTCTGCGTCGCGAGAACGAAGAACGGTTCGGGCAGCTTGTACGTCTGGCCCGCGACCGTGACGCTGTGCTCCTGCATCGCTTCGAGGAGGGCCGATTGCGTCTTCGGCGTCGCCCGGTTGATCTCGTCGGCCAGGACGATGTTCGCGAACACCGGGCCGCGCTGGAACTCAAACTTTCGCCCGCCCTCCGGCGTCTCCATGACCACGTTCGTGCCGATCAGGTCCGCCGGCATCAGGTCGGGGGTAAACTGGATGCGCTGGAACTTCAGATGGAGGGCATCCGCGAGCGTGCGGACCAGCAGCGTCTTGCCCAGCCCGGGGACGCCTTCGAGCAGGACGTGCCCGCCCGCGATGAGCCCGGCGAGGGTGCCCTCGACGATGTCGTCCTGGCCGACGATGACCTTGCCGATCTCCTTGCGCAGCTTGAGGAAGTCGGCGCGGAACTGGTCGAGTTGGTCCTTGATCGCCTCAATGTTGCTCATCGGCGGCGCGCTCCGGAGACGGACCGCGCCGCGCGCGGCATCCGCGGGATGGGGAGTAACTCCGCAAACTAGACGACGCACAAGGGCCTGTCAAACAGATTGTGCCTGCGAACCGTCGTGTGTCATGGATTCTTAAGCCCGGCTTTACTAAACCGATGCGTGTTAGTTTGAAACACGCAGGAGGCAGTCGCGATGATTGACCCGCCGCAACCCGGGGGTGCCGCCGACAACGGCTTCATGGCGTGGCTGACCGACGCGTTCGCCTCGCCGGACGGCGACCTGCCTTTTCACGTCCTCGTCGCCCGGTTGCTGGTCGCTTTCGCCCTAGGGTGCGTGGTCGCGGGCATCTATCGATGGACCGCCCCGTCGCGCAATCGCACCCCGAGCTTTGTCCCGACGCTCGTGTTGCTGACCATCCTGATCGCCATGGTCACGCAGGTGATCGGCAACAGCGCCGCGAAGGCGTTCACGTTGGTCGGGGCGCTCTCGATCGTCCGTTTCCGCACGAACGTCCGCGACACCCGCGACACGGCGTTCGTGATCTTCGCCGTCATCGTCGGCATGGCGATCGGCAGTTGGCACTGGCGGGTCGCCGTCGTCGGGATCCCGGTCATGGCCCTTGCCGCCCGGTTATTGTCGGGCTTCACGGGCACGCCGGCCGGACGGCATCACTGGTCTCTGACCGTGAAGGTGGCCAACGCCGGCACCCCGGTCGAGTTGGTCACGGCCACCTTGCCACGCTGGTTCGAGCGCATCCACTTGTCGGCCAGCAAGACCGTCAAGCAAGGCATCGCCGTCGAGCTGTCCTACGACGTCCTGCCGCGGCGCGACGTCAAGCCGCTCGACTGCATCGCCGGACTGAACGCCATCGAAGGCGTCCAGGGTGTCGATCTGACCCGTTTGTAAACGATCGTCTCCGCGTCACTTCTTCGGGGACGGCCGGTAAATTGACACGCCGCCGGCGCCCGTTTACGCTCGCTAGATCGCCATTCTCCTGCCGCGGCCGTTCCGGACGCCAAGGAACACGTCATGCGTCACGCCAACCTCGGGCTCTGTGCGCTGGTCATGGCCGTCGGATCGGCCGTCTCGCAATCGCCGGACGCGCCGAACGCCGACGAGCAGCGCGAGAAACTGGTCATGGACCGGTTCCTGAGCGTTCTCGAGAAGAACCCGCGCCGCGGCACCGCCCTCGACCGCCTCTACGGCCACCACGTCGAGCGCGGCACGCTCGACAAATTCATCGCCGACTTCACCGACCGCACCAAGAAAGACCCCGCCGACGGCACCGCCTGGATGCTCATCGGCCTCGTCGAGGCTCAGCGCGGTAAAGAGGCGAACGCCGTCACCGCGTTCAAACAGGCCGAGCAACACCGGCCGGACGACGCCCTCGCCTGCTACTACCTCGGCCAGTCGCTGGTCATGGTCGGCCAGCCGGACGCCGCGGCCCAGGCGTTCGAACGGGCGATCCAGCGCAAGCCGAACCGCACCGACCTGCTCGATGTTTTCCAGGCCCTCGGCCGCGTCTACCAGCGGGCGCAGAAGTCCGAGCAGGCGCTCGCGGTCTGGGCCCGTCTCGAAAAACGATTCCCCGACGACTTGCGCGTGCAGGAACAGATCGCGAGCACACTCGTCGAAGAGGGACAGTTCGAGCAGGCGTTGCCGCGGTACGAGAAGCTCTCGAAAGCGGTCCAGGACCCGTACCGGCAATCGACCTTCCGCATGGAGGCGGCCGAACTCAAGGTGCGGTTAAAGCGCACGCCAGACGCCCTCGCCGATCTGGAACACCTCCTCGGCGAACTCAACCCGGAGAGCTGGCTCTATCGCGACGTCCGCCGCAAGATCGACGACGTCTTCCTGCGGAACGACGACCTCGCGGGCATGGCCAAGTACTACGAGACGTACGTCGGTAAACATCCCGACGACGTCGAGGCGATGGCCCGCCTCGCCCGCTCGCTCGCCACGCAGGGCCGCGTGCCGGAATCGCGCGAGTGGCTCAAGAAGGCGCTCGACAAGGCCCCAAGTCGCCGCGAACTTCGGCAAGCGATGATCGATCAATTCGTCGCCGAGCAAAAGTTCGCCGACGCCGTCGCGCAGTACGAGGCGATGGACAAGGCCGAGCCCAACAACCCGGACACGCTTCGCGACTGGGGCAAGATAATCCTCCGCGACTCGTCGAAGCCAGAAGCCGACCGAAAACAGTCCGCGTTCACGATCTGGAAACGACTGCTGGACCGCCGCCCGAAGGACCCCGTGGCGACCGCGCAGGTGGCCGACCTGGTTCGCTCCGCCGGACTGACCGATCAGGCGGTCGAACTGTACAAGAAGGCGGTCGAGTTCGCGCCGAACGCCGCGCAGTATCGCGAGTATCTCGGCGAGTACTTGCACAGCCTCAAGCGTTATGACGAGGCGCTCGCGGCGTGGCGGCCGATCGCCGAGGGGACCAACCGCAATGCCAAGAACCTCCAGCGGCTCGGCGAAGTCCTCGCGGGGTTCGGTTACCGCACGGAAGCGCTCGCCGCCCTCGCCGACGCTCTGAGCCTCGAGAGGGACGATTTCAACCTCATCGTCCGCTACGCGGACCTGCTGCATCAGGACGAAAAGCACGAGGACGCACTGAAGCAACTCGAATCCGCGATCAAGCTCGCCTCGAACGCCGAAGAGACCGAAATCGTCCTGCTCGCGCAGATCAAGATCTTCACGGCCACCGACACGCTCGGCCGGCGCATCGATGAGTTGCAGAAACAACTCGCGGCGGGCCAGGACCCGACCGCGGAACGGTGGCACCGACTGGCCCGCTATTTCGAGGCATCGAAACTGATTCCCGATGCGACGACCGCGATCCTCAAGGCGGTCGAGAAGGACGCGAAATCGATCCCGGTGCTCGCGTCGGCCGCCCGCATCCACGAGAGCGGCGGCAACCTCCTCGCCGCTGCCGAGACGCTGCGGCAACTCGCCGGCGTCGATCGCCGCTTCCGCACCGAGTACCTGACCAACGTCGCCAAGCTCGAAGCGCGTCTCGGCCGTCGCGAACAGGCGTTGCAGGCCGGCAAGGACTTGCTCGCCGCCGCCCCAGGTAATCCGGAGCACTTCAAGTTCTACGCGGACCTCTGCTTCCAACTCGGCGAGGGAGAAGAAGGGCTCGAATCGCTCCGCAAGAGCGTCCGCGTAAACCCGTCCGACCCGCAAGGGTTGATCACGCTGGCGCAGGCGCTCGCCGAACGGTTCCGGACCGGCGAGGCGATCGAACTCTTGTGGCGGGCCTTCGAGAAGACCAACGAACTCGACGGCAAGACCGCCGTCATCGCCCGGCTAACCGAGCTCTACCTGCAGAACAACCAGTTCGACAAGCTGATGGAACGTCTGGAGCGCGAGCGGCGCGAGGCGGACAAGCAGCGCGAGATGACGATCTGTATCGCCCAGGCCTACCAGACGGCCGGCGACCTCGGCACGGCGCGGCAGCAACTCGAACGCCTGCTCACCGAAAACGCCCGCGACACGCAACTGCTCGGCCAGTTGTCGCAACTCGCCGAGAACGAAGGCGACACCGCGACGTCCCTCAAGTACCAACGTCAGCTCGAAAAAGCCGCGCCGACGAATCGCGACGTGCGGTTGCGACTCGCGCAGCTTCTCGTCAAGACGGGAGAATCGGAAGAGGCGGCGACCATCTGGGTCGATCTCGTCGCCAACGAGCCCGAGCCTTATCGCAACCACCAGGCGATCGACGCGGTGATCGGCGCCGGGAAGCACGAGGCCGCACTCGCAATTCTCATCCGGCTGCTCTCACAAAAACCGACCGACTGGGAACTGATCTACCGCGAGGGGGTGACCCTGTCGGCGTTGAACCGCCGGGACGACGCGGCCAAACGCTTTCGCGTCCTGCTCGATCTCAAGATGAGCGACGAGACCGAGTCCGCCGCCGCGAAGTGGCGGAAGAAGCAGAAGCCGGGGCGGCAGGCCGGCTTGTCGCCGACGTCCATGCAGACCTCGGCCACGCAGGCCGCGTATCAGCAGATGTTTCAGTCGTCCCAGACCGCCTTCCAAGCCGAGGCGGTCCCCCTCCAGGCGCGGATTCAAGCCGTCTACTCGATCCGCCGCGACTGCGGGCTGGACATGCAGCGGCCGTACTCTGGCCCCGGCGGTCAGCAGATGACCCGCATCTGGGTCCCCGACGATTTCGGCCAGGCTCGCATGGCGGCGCTCGGCTGGCTTTACGGCTTCGCGCAGAAGGAGAACAAGCAGGACGAGTTCACGCAGACTGCCCGGGCCGCGAAGGAGAAAGCCGGCGTGGACGGCCGGCAGCAGTGGGATTGGCTCTACTTCCAGATGGTCAAGCAGGACCAGAAGGGCACGTGGGAAGCGGCGAAGGAGATGGCGGGCGTGCCGGACCCGTCGGCCGCGTGGGTGTTCCTGAGCAACCTCTCCTCGCGCACCGGTACCAACCGCCGCGTCAGTTACAGTCGCCGCAACAGCGAGGGCCCGGACACGGTCCCGCCGCTCGCCGATGACGAATTGCAACAGGTCGTCGCCGCCTTCCGCCGCGTCAAGCAGCAGAAGCCCGAATGGGTCACGACTCCCATCCTCACCAACGTGCTCAAGGAGTTGAAGCGGGCGAAGCGGCCGGACGAGGGCGACGCGATCTATAAGGAGGTGCTCGCGGCCGCGGTCAAGCCGGAGCAGATCCAGCAGGTGCTCTCACTCTCGGCGGAGCGCGGCGACGTCGACGGGGCGCTGGTCCTGTTCGACCGACTCGGCAAGCTCCCCCCGACCGGCCGCAACAATGTCCCCCGGACCCGCGACGCAGTCGGCGCCTTCGCGCAAATTATGCGACCGCGGGCCGACGCCAAGGCCCACGCCGACCTGATCAGGGTCTTCGAAAGTTACCTCGCGTCGCAGCGCCGTTACCGCCTCAGCAACCCGCCGAAATCGTCCACGACGGCCTCCCATCAACAGGCTCAGTGGAACCAGTTGACGCCCGCCGGCTATTACCAGTCCTCCTCCGTCGACTACCCCGCGCCGAACGACTACTACGACCTCGGCTGCATCCAGCTCCTCCGCACCGCCTTCGAGCATTACAAG
>DATJGQ010000647.1:0-3185 GCA_035494815.1 Gemmataceae bacterium | reverse complement strand
GGCGCTGCCGAGCGTCAGATAGCCCGTGGCCGCATCCGTGCCGGGCTGGACCTTGCCGGCGACGGTGACGGTGTTAGTGGCCTGGGCGCCGGTATTCGGGACGACGGCCCCGGTTCCGGCGAGGCGACCGCCGGCCGAGACGGTAACCGCACCGGTCCCCGTCGCCGAGCCCGTGGAGTTGACTGCGGACAGCGTGCCACCTGAGACGGTCGTTGCGCCGGTGTAAGTGTTCGCGCTGGAAAGTTGCAGTGTGCCCGCGCCAGAGAGAGTGATGCCCTTCGACCCGCCGGCCGTTTCCGAAACGATGCTCGGGATCGCGATCGTCCCGCCGCCCGCCACGTTGACGATCGAGGTCGTTGCGCCGAGCGCGACGCCCATCGTTTGCGTCCCGCCGTTCGCTGTATTCTGAATCGTTAGCATCTGGGAACTGCTGCTGTTGTAAAGGATCACATTCGCTGTGGGCACGCCAGCGATGGTCACGGTGGCCCCGTTGAGCTGCAAGATGCCGTCCTTATTGGTCGAGCTGTTCCCGATCACGAGATCATTCGACGTGTTCGCGAACGTGATTGCCCCAAGCTGTAGCAACTGCCTCGCCCTTCCGGCGCCGTTGCCCATATCGATGTCGACGGCTAGCCCTGCGGGCAATGTGGATCCGAACACTGCCTGGTCACCGGCGTTGTTTCCAGTACTGTTGCCGGTTAACCCCGGGAAGTTCGTCGGCGTACCGCTCCAGTTGGCGGCGGTGAGCCATGCCGAACCGGCGGTCGTGTTCCAGGTGTAAGTGCTTTGCGCCGCTGCCGGCGCAGTGAACGCGGCCAGCGCAGCAAACGAACAGACGAGACCCTTCATCGGGCCGTTCCAAGTCCGCATGAACGATCCCCCGTGATGGATCGTGTGACCGGCGGCGACTCGGCACCGCCGAATGGCACATCGTGGGTAAAGCTAAAGTATAGAGTACATTGCTGGGCCGGCATAACCGCGATGTGATTTTCCCAAGCCTAATCTCCACTAACTGTTATGTCACGGCGAGCGAATTCGTCTGTCACATGAATTCCGTTAGGCGCTTTATCAAAAACGCTGCCCCAGGCGCGAAAGTACCGATTGGCCGATAGAATCTACCGCGTTCCCGACATTTCCTGGTCGCTCCGACCGTGAATCCCTATCGACGGCGCGGTAGCATCTCGGTCACGGCAATTCGCCAGACTCGCGCACTGAGGAAACGACTCATGGAGACCGCACCTCCGGCAACGGTTGAACGGCGACTCGCCGCCCGCCGGCAACCGGCGATGGGGACCGTCTTTCGCCACGACGGCTCGGTCCCCGGACTGGTCTGGAACATCTCCACCGGGGGACTCAGCCTGCTGGTTGCCGACCCGCCGGAGCGCGGCACGACGGTTCGCGGGACCCTTGCGACCGCGGAAGGACGAACGCAGCCTGTCGCGTTCGTCGTGACGCACGTCTCTCAGCTGCGCACCGGCGACTACATCATCGGCGGGCCGTTCGACCAGGCGCTGTCACCAGACGAAATCCACCCGTTTGTCGCCACGGGGTGACGGTCATTCCGGACGAGTGGGATCACCTCCCGGGAGGGTTTCTTCCTCCGCGCGCCTCAGAATAGACGGGCGACGAACGAACAGGAGGCGCCATGCCCGCCGCACAGCTTCCGGGCGTCATCCGGCATCTGGGGCTGGCCGTCGCCGCCCGCGGCGCCGACGACCTATCTGATAGCGAATTGCTGGAGCGCTTTCTCCGCGAGCGGGACAAGGCGGCGTTCGAGCTGCTCGTCTGGCGGCACGGCAAGATGGTGCTCGGCACCTGCCGGCGATTGCTCCGCGACGCCCACGAAGCCGAGGACGCTTTTCAGGCGACTTTCCTCACGCTGGCGCGCCGCGGCGCGTCGATCGGTCGGCGCGAGTCCGTCGGCGGCTGGCTGCACAAAGTGGCTTATCGCGTCGCCCTGGGAGTGAGCGCGCGGCGAGTCCGGCGGGACAGCGGCGAGCGGTCCCTATGGGAGCGAGCACAGACGGTTTCGACCGCCGACCCGGCCGCGGAGGCGGCTCGACGGGAGGTCGAGCGTCTCCTCGACGAGGAGATCAGTCGGCTGCCCGACATCTACCGTGTGCCGTTCGTGCTGTGTTGCCTCGAAGGTCGGACGAACGCGGACGTCGCCGGCGAACTCGGCTGCGCCGTCGGGACGGTCGAGTCGCGGCTGTCGCGGGCCCGACGCCGATTGCGGGCCCGACTCACGCGGCGGGGTGTGACCCTTTCAACGGGACTGGGCGCGGCGCTCGTGGGATCGAACCCGGCGCCGGCATTCGTGCCGGCGACGCTCGTGTCGGGCGCGGCGAAGGCCGCGAGTCAAGTTACGGGTGGCGATCTGCTGGCCGCCGGCCTCGTCTCGGCGCCCGTCATCGAAATGACCGAAGGAGTGATCCGAGCCATGTGGATGACTAAGCTGAAAGCCGCGGCGGCGATTGTCATGGCGGTGACGCTGGCCGGCACCGGGACGGGCGTCCTCGCCTTTCGCCCGGCTTCCGCCGATCAGCCCCGCGCGGCGGAATCGCCAGCGACAAAAACCGCGCCGGCGGTGTCATCGGACCACATCGCCAGGCTCATCGAGCAACTGACGAACGAGAGCTTTACCGAGCGCGACAAAGCCACGAAGGAGCTGGATCGCATCGGCGCACCCGCGCTCGACGCCCTCCGGAAGGCCGCCCGCACGGGCGACGCCGAGCAGAAGCGGCGGGCGGTTCATCTCGTCAAGGCGATCGAGGCCCGCGTTGAAAGCGCCAACCTGCTCGCCCCGAAGCGCCTGCGACTCGTTTACAAAAATACGCCCCTCGAGGAAGCGGTCGCCGACTTCCGCAAGAAGAGCGGATACGAGATCGTGCTCTCCGACCCGGACGGCAAGCTCAAAAACCGCACCGTGACGCTCGACACCGGCGACGTCACCTTCTGGCGGGCGCTCGGCGAGTTTTGCAGCGCGGCGGGTCTCGTCGAGTCGCCGACGGGGCCGCGGATCCTGCTCGGGGGTAACGGCGGCGTCGGAATCGGTGGAGGCATCGCGGGCGGATTCAACGGCAATGCTGGCGGGATCGGCGGATTTGCCGGCGGCGGCGGCGGCGGCATTCAAGGCATCGGAGGTATCGGCGGGATTAACGGCATCGGCGGCGGGATCGGCGGCA
>DATJGQ010000646.1:0-3160 GCA_035494815.1 Gemmataceae bacterium | reverse complement strand
TCGTCGACGCCGCGGCCGGCGACCCACTCGGACAGCGCCGCCTCGGCCGCCCGCGCGATCGCCCCGTCCACGCGGTCCTTGACCGCGGCGTACTCCGCCACCGCATCCGCCCGCACGGCGTAATCAACGACCGCCTGAACGTTGACCAGATTCTGATCGCCCGTGAGCAGTTGCCCCGGCGGCGCGGCGTCGTCGGTCTCGTCGATCTCCGACTGGTAACCGACCGTCACGCGGCGCACCCAATCGACGCGAACCCGCTCAACGCTCTCGATCCCCCACGGCAGTCCGACCCACAGCCCGGCCGTCGGTGTCGCGATAACGCGGCCGAACCGCCGCACGACAGCTCGCTCGCCCGGGCGCACCTGAGTCAGACCGGTGAGCAGCCACGCGACGGCGATCACGATGAGGATTAGACGGACGCGGCGCATCGTCACGGCCCTCCCGTCTTCGAGCCGTTGCCGGTCGTCGGCGGAACGCCGTTGGTTTTGGGCGGCCGCAACAAGAGGTCGAACAACTCATGGCGGCTGGAAAGCAACAATACGTCGCGCGTCTCGCTCAGCACGCGTTGATAGGTCTTGATCTTCTGCAGGAACCCGTAGAACTCCGGGTCGAGAGCGTGGGCCTGGGCCCGCAGCGCGTCGGCCTCGGCGGCGGCGCGCTCCTGCACCCGCTGGGCGTCGGCCTTGGCGTCGGCCTCGCGGATGGCCGCGGTGCGGCCGGCGGCCGTCGTAATTTCGGCGGCGAGCCGCGTCCCCTCGCCCTGGTACTCGGCGGCCTTCTTCGTGCGTTCGCTGATGATCCGCTCGGTGATCGCGGGCCGAACCGCCGGCGGGTAGTTGAACCGCCGCAGCCGCACGTCCACGACGTCGATGCCATACGCGTCCCGGGCGAGGGACCGCAAGTCGCCGTCGTCCCCGGCCAATAGCCGCTCCCGCAACCGCTCGGCCCGCGCGGCGACAGCGACCGGCTCGGCGACGCTCACCAACTCCTCCATCGGCAGCGTGCCGATCACCGCTCCGAGCCGGCCGCCCACCCGCTGGCCGAGGATCAGTCGCGCCTGCTCCGGCGTGCCGACCGTGCGCAGGAAACGATCGACGCCGTCCGCTCCCGCGATCCGCCAGGCGACGAACGCCTCGACGGTCAACGTGCGATCGATGGTGCGTCCCGCCGGATCGTGTGTCAGCAACTCGGCCGGCGGCAGGTCGAATATCTGGACGCGCCGGTCGAGCCGCTGCACCGCCTGCATCGGCCAAGGCAATTTCAAGTGCAAGCCCGCGTCGCCGGCACCGTCGATCGTCGCGACCGGCCGCCCGAACTGCGTGACATAAACGAACTCCGCCTGGTCCACCGTGCAGACGGCGGTCGTGGACCAGAGGAGTACGGCGGCGAGCGCGATGAGCTTTTTCATATTTGTTCTCGTTCCCACGCTTTGCGTGGGAATGTCAGCTTCAATCTTCCTCGTTCCCACGCTCTGCGTGGGAATGCCGTTTTGCGACGCTCCGCGTCGCGGGAGCCACGGACCGCGACGCCGAGAGTCGCCACCGACGTTGCCACGCGGAGCGTGCGAACGAAGTTCAGGGTTGTTTTCCTCCCGGTTGCGGCAACACCACTGGCGGCACCATCTCGGGGTCAAACAGCAGCAATTGCCGGCGGCCGGGAATCTTGTCGGCGTCGACGATGACTTTCGGCCGGTCGGCGAGCGCGCGTGCGATCGCGTCCCAGGCCAGTCGGGCGTCGATGAGCGCGCGGCGGACGGCGAGCCGGTCCTGGCGCTCCTTCTGGTACTCCGCCTGCGCCGGCCCGGCGGACTGCCCGGCGAAGACGTGAGCCAGGGCGCTCACGATCAGTTCCGATTCGTCCGTCGGGTCGAGTCGTCGGCGGACGTCGCACCAGGCGGCGAAGTTGTCGTGGGCCGCGCGGGCGATCGCGACGGTTTCGGCCGCCTGGCCCTCCGCGGCGCGGACCGTCCCGAGCGCCCGGGCTTCGGCGTCGCGCAAGGTTCTCGTCGCGGCGGCGCCGGCGTCGTTGACCAGCTTGTCGCGCGTCTCGGCCGCGCGGGCGACGCCGTGGTACGCCTCAACGACGTCGCCGGGCGGATGCAGGTCGTGTACGGCGACCCCTTCCAGTTCCAGGCCCAAGACGCCGGCGCGGTCGCGGAGCCGGTCGCGGACGCACTGCTCGACCGAGCCGCGGCCGACCGTCAATAATTCCAGGAACGGCCGTCCCGCGACCTCCTCCCGCAGCACCGACTCGGCCGCGGCGCGGAGCATTTGTTCCGGCTCACTCGCAGCCGTCAAGTACTCGCGCGGCCTGGCGATCCGATAACGGACGCTCGCCAGCACCTCAACCAGGTTGCCGTCGCCCGTCACGAGCAGCGCTTCATCGGGGATGCGGCGAATCTCATCGCCGTGCGGGCTGGTCCACGTCAATGAATCAGAGCCGGAAGCGTTAGCGAGGGGTGCCGCCAACCGCCGGTATCCGACCTCGACCCCCCGGACCCGCCCCGGCTGCACGCGGGTCACCGTCTCGGCCGGCCAGGGCCAGAGCCAATGCAACCCCGGTGTGAGGTCTTCCGGTAGCACCCGCCCGAACCGCCGCACCACGCCGACTTCGTCCGGCCCGATCGCCGTGAAGCCGCTCGCGGCTATGCAAACGAGAACGAACGCGATCGCTCCCCCCGTGACCGCCTTCCACCGGTGCGCCAGCGCGTGCAGCCATTCGTCGAGGTCGAACGTGCGGCCGACCCATTGGTCGATCCGCTGCAGCCGCTCGCGGGCCCCGGCGGTCACGCGCGTCTGCCGTCGCTCAAACGCGAGCAGCCGCATCGAATTCAGCAACACCGCGAGCGAGCCGAGTTGGTGGTAGATCACCCCTGCGAGTGGCCCGGATTCGTACCACGCCCCCGACGGCGCGAACAGCGGCCAGAGCCAGGCCGTGACGATCACGCCGACGAGATTGACACCAAAGGCGAAGACGAGGATGTTCTGGCGGATGATGTGAACGGTTTCGCGCGACAGCCGCACGAGCAGCGGCAGGTGCGCGAGTGGATCACCCATGAGGACGACGTCGCCGGCCTCGGCGGCGACGTCCGCGCCGCCGCCGACCGCGAGTCCGACGGTGGCGCGGGCGAGCGCGGGGGCGTCGTTCAGGCCATCGCCGA
>DATJGQ010000645.1:0-9577 GCA_035494815.1 Gemmataceae bacterium | reverse complement strand
ACGCGGGTGCACGCACATCTCATCCCCGGCGAGGGGGCGATCGATTTCGCGTCGACCCTTCGCGCGCTCCGTCAAATCGGCTACAACGGATGGGTCACGGTCGAGCTGTATCCGTACATCACCGACCCTGACACGGCCGCCCGGACGGCGCGCGACCGCGTGCTCGCCACATGGGAGCGGCTGAACGACTAACACTCTCCTCCGCCCGATCGGGCCGACCGAGTTCGCATATTTGTCGAATTCTTCATCCGCGAGGTTCGCATGTCTTTTTCATCCGGACCGATCCGCTGCCGGTTTCCGTGCCTCAGTTTTCTTCTCGTTGCGGCGGCCCTCATTCACGGGGCGGGCCGCGCGGCGGCCGGCGTCATCGTCGATCACAACCCGACATCGTTCGACGCCCGCTACGACCGGTTCGTCAGCGGTTTCCCGGCCGCGCCCGTCCCGAACACGTCGCCCACGTTCATCGGCAGCGGGTTCGACCTGTCCGGCGTGGGTTGGTTTCCGTCCGGGGGGGCGTTTTTTAGCGTGGGCATGGTGTCGGAGCGGCACTTCATTGCCGCCGCCCACTCCCCGCCGGGCCCGGGCACGCAGCTAAACTTCTATGACCCGGTGTCCAACGTCGTTCGCACTTACACCGTCCAGGGTGGCCGCCGGCCGGTCACGCAATTTGTCAACAACCAGGGCCAACAGCAAACGCTGCCGTCGGACGTATTTCTGGGGACGCTCAGCGCGCCGATCCCGGCGACAGACCACATCCGCTTCTTCCCCGTCGCGGACGGGCCGGAGGGCCGTTTCATCGGACTGCCGACGCTCCCCTACGGACAGAATCCCGCCTACGGCGCCGGCAACCAAATGCACCTCGGCCGCAATAACGTGAAAGAAGTGACCACGGCGTCGTTTGACAACCCGGTGCCGGTCAACGAGGCGACGCGCGTCTTCGGATACGCCAATTCGACGAACCCGGGCGATTTCTCGCTGATCTCCGGCGACTCGGGCGCGCCGTCGTTCATCATTCTCGGCGGCCGACTGACGATGCTCGGCGCGCATTACGGCGTTTCGACTACGCCCCCCGAATCGTTCGACACATTTCTGCCCTTTTACATTTCTCAGTTGAATGCGTTCATGGCGCAGGATACGGACGCCACTCATCCGAACGGTTACGCGCTGTCGATCGTCGCCGTCCCAGAGCCGGGCGTACTCGTCCTGACGGGCGTCGGCGTGCTCGTCGCCGCATGTGTTGGTCGCAGGGGTCGCCGCGAGGTCACGGTGCCATGACGCCCGCAGAGTCGCGGGCGCTGGCGTGGGCCCGACTCGTCCGTCTGCCGAACGTGTTCACCGCCTTGGCCGACATCGGCCTGGGCATCCTGGTGGCCGGACCGGTCATGGTCGGGGCCGCGCCGTCCACGCTGCTGCTAATCGCAAGCGCGTGCCTGTACTGCGGCGGCATGGTGTGGAACGATTATTTCGACGTCGAACAGGATCGGCGCGAGCGACCGTTCCGTCCGATCCCGGCCGGTGAGATTAGCCCGCCGGAGGCCGCACGCCTCGGGACGGGACTGCTCGCCATCGGTTGGTTGTGCGCGGCCGTCGCGGGATGGCTGGCCGGTCCGCCGACCGTCGTACCGGCCCTGATCGCAGCGCTGCTCGTCTGCAGCATTTTCCTCTATGACGCGTGGCTCAAGCGAACGCGATTCGGGCCGCTCGGCATGGGGACGTGCCGGTTCCTGAATGTGCTCCTCGGGCTGTCGGCGGTGTCCGCCGATGTGGTACCTTGGGGGGTGCGGGTGCATCTCGCCGGCGTCGTGGGCGTCTACATTGTCGGGGTGACCTTGTTCGCGAGCACCGAAGCGCGGGAGAGCAAGACCGCGACACTGCAGACCGCGGCCGGCGTGATGGCAGTGGCCCTTGCCCTTGCGGTTTTCTGGCCGCTCCAGTGGCCGGATGGGACGGCGTCGCCGCTGTTCGTTTACCTCGTCGTCGTCTTCGGGTTTGTCGTGGGACTCCCGACGATCCGCGCGTGCGAGCGGCCGACGCCGACACTCGTTCAGCACGCCGTCAAGCGGGCCGTGCTCGGATTGGTAGCGCTGGACGCTCTCTTGGCGACTGCGGCCGCCGGCGTCGCGGGATTGATTCTGCTCTTACTTCTTCCGCCGGCGATCGCGCTGGGCCGTCGGGTGTATTCGACGTGACTCAATCAGGGAGCCAGATTCTCATGAGCAGTCTGCGTGTCCTTCTGCCGTCGGTGGCACTGAGCATCGCCTGTCTGGCCGCGACGGTCACGATGATCGTCGCCGCAGAGCCGTCCGCGTCGGAGCGGGCCCGGAAATTTGTCGCGGGTCACGAGGCGAAGGTCCGCCCTCTGGAGGTCGCCGCCAACCTCGCCTGGTGGACCGCCAATACGACCGGCAAGGACGAGGATTTCAAGAGGAAGGAAGACGCGCAGAATCGCATCGACGAAGCGCTCGCCGACCGCGTCGCCTTCAAAGAGGTCAAGGCGCTCAAAGAGGCGAACGGCCAACGGCAGATCGACGACCCGACGCTCGCCCGCGAGATCGACGTGCTTTATCTGCAATACCTGGAAAAGCAGGTCGACCCGTCACTCCTGAAACAAATCGTCGCCAAGTCAAACGCGGTCGAGAAGGCGTTCAACGTCTTCCGCGCGAAGGTCGAGGGCAAGGAACTGACGGATAGCGAAGTCCGGAAAGTGCTCAAGGAGTCCAAGAACTCCGACCGGCGGCGGGCCGTTTGGGAAGCGAGCAAGGTCGTCGGCGCGGTGGTCGCGGGCGATCTGAAGGAGCTCGTCAAGCTCCGCAATCAGATGGCGACACAGCTCGGGTTCAAGAACTATCACGCGCTGCAGCTTTACCTGAACGAACAGGACGGCGCCGCGCTCATCAGGCTGTTCGACGAACTGGACAGCCTGACCCGCGAGCCGTTCCGGGCCGCCAAGGCGGAGATCGATGTGAAGCTCGCGGCGTCCTGTGGGACGACGGTCGACGAGTTGCGGCCGTGGCATTACCATGACCCGTTCTTCCAGGAGTCGCCCGCCGTGTTCGCGGCGAACCTGGACGCCCCGTTCGCGAAAGCCGACCTGCTGGACATCTGCCGCCGGTTCTACGCCTCGATCGGCCTGCCCATCGACGACGTGATTGCCCGCAGTGACTTGTACGAAAAGCCCGGCAAAAGCCCGCACGCGTTTTGCACCGACATCGACCGCGCGGGCGACGTCCGCGTGCTCGCCAACATCGTGCCGAACGAATATTGGATGGGCACGATGCTGCATGAGTTGGGCCACTCGGTCTACAGCAGCAAGAACATTCCGCCGACGCAGCCATACGTGCTGCGGTGCGAGGCGCACATTCTGACGACCGAAGGCGTGGCGATGATGTTCGAGCGGTTTTCCAAGCAGCGGGAATTCCTCGAGAAGATGCGCCTCACCGTCGCCGAGCCGGCGAAGTTCGAGGAGGCCGCGAGCAAGGTGCAGCGCAATCAACTCCTGATCTTCTCGCGCTGGTGCCAGGTCATGTTGCGGTTCGAGAAGGCGATGTACGAGAATCCCGCGCAGGATTTGAACACGCTGTGGTGGGACCTCGTCGAGAAGTACCAGATGCTGAAGCGTCCCGACGGCCGCTCGTCGCCGGATTATGGCAGCAAGATCCACATCGTCAGTGCGCCGGTCTACTACCACAACTACATGATGGGCCAGCTCTTCGCCTCGCAGTTGCATCACACCATCGCCCGCAAGGTGCTGGGAGGCGCGGACCCGCGGACGGCCCTCTACAACGGCCGGAAAGAAGTCGGCGAGTTCATGCGACAGCGCGTGTTCGCGCCGGGCCGGCTGTACGACTGGAACAAGTTGACCGAATTCGCGACCGGCGAAGGCTTGAACCCGAAAGCGTTTGCGGCGGACTTCAAGAATTGAGGGTCATCCCTGAATCCCGAACAGGGCCCGGGCGTTGTCCTCGAACACCTGTTCGTGATTCACCTCGGGAATAACCGAGCGGATGAAATCGCGGTACGCCGCCATCGGCGCGAGCGGCCAATCCGTGCCGAAGACGAACCGATTCGGCCGTTCGGCGTAGCGGAAGGCCCGCCGCAAATCGTTGCGCAAGTCGGTGAGCAAGTCTTGCCGCTCCGTCGCGGTGAACGCCGTCGCGTCGCCGATGATGAGGCCGGACAGGTCCGTCCAGACGTTCATGTTCTTGTAAACGACCTCGGCCGCGTCCCGCATCCACGGGTTGCCGACATGGGCGATCACGAACCGCACGTCCGGGTGGCTCACGGCGACGTCGTCCACCAACAGCGGATGCGCGTAACGAAGCTTGGCGTAGGGCGAGAACGTGTCGCCCGTGTGAAAGACGAACGGCACCCGGTAACGCGCGGCCAGTTCGTAATACGGGACGTAATTGGGATGGTCGGGGGCGAAGTGCAGATAGCCGAGATAGCCCTTGAGGGCCCGGACACGACCGGTCGCCAGCGACGCCTCCGCCCGGCGGAGATGGTCGGCGTCGGTCCGCGTCGGGTCGGCACAACCGACCGCGTGCAGCCCCGGGACGCGGGCGGCCAATCGCAGTGTCGCCGTCACGCCGAGCGGGTCGTCGTCTCCGCCGCGCCACGAGCCCATCGCCAGGGCGTGCGTGACCCCCGCACTCTGCATCTGGTCGCGTAATTCGGCCGCGACGGCTTCGGGCGGGCCGTTCAGTCGCGGGCTGAGCGGACCGACCCCCGGCAACCGCGGCGGCACGACGTGGATGTGCGCGTCGATCATGCCGCGGTCCACTGTAACGGAACCGCGGCGACCTGCGGAAGGAAAAACCGACTCTCAGCTTGCCGTGCGGCGGCGGAAGCTCGACAGGTCGTGCCGGCGGATGACGACGCCGTTCGGAGTGCTCGGGTCCGGGCCGAGCGTGTACACGCCGAACTTGCCGCTGGATATCTCGGCGACGTAGAGGGCCGCCTGGCCCGCGGTGATGACACCCGTCGTCATCAGAAAGTGTGCATTCGGTTTGCCCGAGACGTCGAATTCACCCGTCAGATCGGCTTCGGCCCAGCCGGTGATCCGGCCCTGGCTGCGATCGATGACCGTCCCTAAAAGCCGGCCGTTCTTGTAATCGAGCAGCCAAACCGCCTCGCTCTGCGCCCGGGGGTTCACGGCGCAGGCGCCTGTGCACATGACGTAGTCTTCGAAGCGGTCGTTCGTCCGCGCCTGCAGAGAGTTCGCGGGACCGCCGAAGATCATCGAGCCCACGACGCCGACGACAATTCCGATCGTCAGGACGACGAGTTGATTGGCTGATTTCATGACCGCGCTCCTGCGGGAGGTGGACATCCTGTCCGTCGCGGCTTTGTCGTGGCCGCTCCGGCGGACAGACTATACCCGCATCCTCACATTTTCACCAAGAGCGGTTCCTGAACCGGGCGACGAACCCGCCTTGTCCGCTTCCGTCTAAATCAGGTACATTTGGGCGGCTTGCCCCTGTGCGGGGCATTTACCCGGATCCATTCCCAGGGACGGGACACGACCGGATGAAGAACTTCCTGCGCGGGCTTCGCTGCACCTGGCCATACCGAAAACGGCTCATACTGTCGATCGTTTTCGCGCTGCTCGCGGCGGTTCTCTGGGGCCTCAACCTCAGCGTCATCTATCCGGTCCTCAAGCTGCTCGACGAGAAAGACAAAGACAAAACCTGGCCCGAGTTGGTCGAAGTTCAGATCGACACCCTGCAGTTTCAGTATCGCGCGGAGTCCAAGAATCTCGAAAAGCATCTGGCGAAACATCGCGAATTGGAACGGTGGCCCGAAGGCAAAGAACGCGACAAGGAGGACCGGCAGTTATCCCGCGAGATTGCCAAGATCGAGGGCAAGCTCTCGACTTTCAGCCGGAAGATCTACCTCTACCAGCTTCTCAAAGAATTCCTCGTCAAGTATGTACCGGCGGACCGGTTCGCGTCGCTCGCCTGGCTGTTTGCCGTCCTCGTTGTCGCTGTCGCCTTGAAGGGTGTGTTCGAATTCCTGCAGGAATCGCTCGTGGGCAGCGTCACGAACCTGACGCTGTATGACATCCGCAATCGCTTCTATCGCAACGTTATCCGGCTGGACGTCCACCAGTTCGGCGACCAGGGCACGTCGGGCCTGATGGCGAATTTCACCAACGACATGGAGATGCTCGGCCAAGGCATCAAGACGCTCTCCGGCCGCGTCATCGCGGAACCGTTGCGGGCGATCGCCTGCGTTATCGTGGCCTGCTGGATCAGTTGGCAGTTGACCCTGATGTTCCTGATTCTGGTGCCGATCGCGCTCGGCGTCCTGACAAAGGTCGGGCGCATGATGAAGCGGGCGAGCAAGCGGCTCTTGGAGCGGATGTCGAGCATTTACAAGCAGCTTCAGGAGACGTTCCGGGCCATCCGGGTCGTGAAATCATTCACGGCGGAGGCGTACGAGCGGCGGCGATTCCGGGCGGCGACGCGCGACTTCTATGCGAAGGCGATGCGCGTCGTCAACCTGGACGCGCTCACGAGCCCGGTCATCGAGTTGATCGGCGTCATCGCGGTCTCATTCGCGCTATTGGCGGGGGCCTATCTTATCATTCGCAGCGAGACCAGCCTATTCGGTCTGCGGCTGGCCGAGACCCCGCCGGACATCGCCACGTTGCTGCAACTCTATGCACTCCTGGCGGCGATCGCGGACCCGGTGCGGAAGTTGTCGAGCGTGTACACGAAACTGCAATCGGGCGCCGCGGCGGCGGACCGCATCTTCGCCGGCCTCGACCTGCGGCCCCGGGTCGGCGCGAATAGCCGCGGCACGGTGCTCTCTCGACATGCCGACGAGATCGAGTTCCGCGACGTGTGTTTCGCCTACGACCCCGGCCGGCCGACGCTGGCGCAGATTAATCTCAGGGTCCGCTTCGGCGAGACGATCGCCCTGGTCGGCAAGAACGGGTGCGGCAAAACGACGCTCGTCGGCCTGCTGCCGCGGTTCTACGACCCGGATTACGGGTCGGTCTTGATCGACGGCAACGACCTGCGTCACGCCCAGCTCCGCAGCTTGCGCCGGCAAGTCGGCTTGGTCACGCAGGACACGATCCTCTTCGACGACACCATCTACGCCAACATCGCCTACGCCGACCGCAGGGCCAATGCCGAGGCGGTCGAGGCGGCGGCGCGGCAAGCATTCGCCCATGAATTCATCGAGAGGCTGCCGCAGGAGTATCAGACGCCGGTGGGCGAGGGCGGCACCAAGCTGTCCGGCGGGCAACGGCAGCGGATCGCACTGGCGCGGGCCATCCTGCGCGACCCGCAAATCCTGATCCTCGACGAATTCACCAGCCAATGCGACGCCGAGAGCGAGGCGCTCATCCACCAGGCACTCCGTCAGTTCATCCGGAACCGGACGACGTTCGTCATCACGCATCGCCTCAACACGTTGGAGATCGCGGACCGCATCGTCGTACTCGACCGCGGGCACGTCGAGGCGGTCGGTACGCACCACGACCTGCTGCGCACGAGCGACGTTTATCAGCGGTTGCACGAAGCGCACTTCCAGCGGCGAGTCGCGTAAGCGGCGTGGTCACGGAAAACCGGAACGATGAAGCGAGCCTCGTTTCGCGAGTCCGCGTGTGGGATGGCAATCGTCGCGGCGTTCGCCGGCTGGCTCTTCCTCGATCGCCTCGGCGAACGCGACCTGTGGAGCAGTCACGAAGGCCGGGCGGCGCAAAACGCGCAACGCTTCCTCGACGACGGCGGCTGGGGCCCGCTGCGGCTCTATGATGACCGGCCGGAGTATCAGAAGCCTCCCCTTTACTACTGGCTGGTCGCGGTCGCGGCGTGGTGTCGCGGCGGGACGGTCGATGCGTTAGCCGTTCGATTGCCGGCGGCGTTGGCAGGAATTCTCACGGTGTTGGCCGTTTACCGTTTTCTCGCCGGGCGAGGCCGGCCGGTCGCCGCGTGCATCGCCGCCGGAGTGCTGGCGTCGGCGAATCACTTCACGTGGCTCGCGCGGACGGGTCGCATCGACACGCCATTGACGCTTGCAGTAACTCTGGCGGTCCTGTCGTTGGCGCCCGATTCCCGTATGGGCAACGACTCACGACGTCGGCGATCGTGGCTCATCGGATCCCTAGCGATTGCGGCGGGCATCCTTCTCAAAGGCCCTCTCGGCTTGATCCTGCCTTTAACCGCCCTGATCGCCATGTCTTCTTTAGCTGGCCTCTGTGAGGCCGGCTTCACAGAGGCCAGCTACAGAAGAGCCGGCCTCACTGAGGCCAGCTACAGAAGAATACGCCCAATCGTAGGCGGCTTGGCGAACGTCGCGTCATTGACGCTCCCATGGTTCATCGTCGCCCACGTCCAATCGGGCGGCGAATTCACGCGTGTCTTCTTCTGGTACCACCATGTCCAGCGTGCCACCGGCGGCGCCGAGACGCTCGCGACGCACCCGTGGTGGTTTTACGCACCCCGCTTGCTCGTCGACTGGCTCCCTTGGAGTATCGGTTTCCCGGCCGCGGTTTGGATTTGGATCCGTAACAGTTCGTGCGACCGCGACGCCCGGCTCGGTCTCGTTTGGGCAGGCTCGCTGGTCTTGCTGCTGTCGTGTTCTCGATTCAAACGGGCCGATTACTTGCTACCGGCTTACCCCGGGGTGGCGATCTGGCTCGGTTGTGCCTTGGAGCAGGCGTACTTTCGAACGACACTGTCGCGGCAGAGGGCATGGCTGGCGAGCGGCGTTGTGATGGCCGTCGTCATAGCCGTCGCCTGGGGCGTCTTTGAACGCACGATCGTACCGCGGCTCGACGCCGAACGCGAAAAGCACTCCTTCGCCGCCGCAATTCGGACGGTCGCGCCGCGGCCGACGCAGATCCTGTTTTTCCGCGTCGAGGATCATCTGCTCGCCTTCCACTTGGGCCGGCCGATCAATACGTTCATGGAATGGGAAAATCTGGATATTTGGACGGGCCGGCCGGGCCCGCATTTCGTCCTGATGCCCGCGGAGTGGGCGTCCCAGTGGCAGGACCACGTGACGGCCGGCACGCTCGAAGAACTGCTGCGCTACGAGGACCGGACGGATCGTTGCCGGCCGCGCGGCCTGGTCCTCATGCGTACCCACCCGGCGACGTCCGCCGATGAATGAGCCGCATGAACGTCCGAAAATCGCCCACGAGCCGATCAGCGTGCTCTTGCCGGCTTTCAATCAGGCGGCCGGCCTGGAACCGATCGTGAACGCCTGGCTGCGTGAACTCGACCGGCTCGATCGTCCGTACGAACTGATCATCATTAACGACGCAAGCACCGACGGGTCGTCGGCCGTTCTCGATCGACTTTCCGCTGCAAAATCGAGCGTGTGCGTGTTGCAGCACGAAGAGCGCCGCGGGTTCGGCGCCGCGCTCCGTACGGGTCTCGCGGCGGCGCGGCATCCGCTGCTCTTCTACACGTCCTGCGATTACCCGTATCCGCCCGCGGACCTGAGAAAGTTGCTCGGCGTGATCGACTCGGCCGACATCGCGGCCGGCGTCCGCACGGAGCCTGTCCCCGACTGGACGCGACACGTCGGCCGCGTCTATCGTCTGCTCGTTCGCGTCGTC
>DATJGQ010000644.1:0-2685 GCA_035494815.1 Gemmataceae bacterium | reverse complement strand
GACGCGCCCGGGGTGCCGCTGGCCCAGCTCTCGGAAACGCAGAAAGCCCAGGTGGCCACGATCGGCGCGGCGTTCGCGGCCCTCCTCAGCCTGTTCAACATTGCCGGACGGATCGGCTGGGCATCGGCGTCGGACTACATCGGCCGGAAGCGGACCTACTTCATCTTCTTCACGCTCGGCGCGGTCCTGTATGCGTCGGTCCCCAGCGCCGGCCGGAGCGGCGTGGTCGCGCTCTTCGCCGCCCTGTTCTGCATCATCCTCACGATGTACGGCGGTGGATTTGCCACCATCCCGGCATACCTAGCCGACGTGTTCGGCACCCAGTTCGTGGGCGCCATCCACGGTCGGCTGCTCACCGCCTGGTCCGCGGCCGGCATCCTCGGGCCGGTGCTGGTCAATTACATTCGCGAGTATCAGATCGACCGTGGAGTGCCGCCGGCACAGGCTTATAACGTGACGATGTACGTGCTCACCGGCCTGCTGGTGCTCGGCTTCTTCTGCAACATGGCGGTACGTCCGGTGGCCGATCGGTACTACATGAGCGATGAGGAGCTGGCGCGCGAGCGGGGGTTATTGGCCGCGGCGGGGCGGAATTGACGATTGCATAAAGTCCCCCGGCCCCGAATATTAATCCGGCCGGGGCGGGCCCCTGAGGGCCCTCTCCCAGTGCAAAGGATTGCATCGTGAGTCAAGACCAACCGGGCGAAGGCCGAGGGACCGGCCAGTGGGGGCTGGTGGCGCTTGCGTGGGCGCTGGTTGGAGTTCCGCTGCTTTGGGGAGTTTGGAACACGCTGCTGAAGGCGGCGAAGCTCTTCGAGTAGCGACCGACGCAATTTGTTACACCCCCACTCGAGCGCAACTCTTTGCATTGAATAGGGTTGCACGACGGGAGGCCGGCAAATCACGGGAACTGTCGGGATTCTGGGGTCTTGACGCCCGTCCCATGCTTCGCAGATTGTAACCGATTCGACACTTACCGCCCTTTCGCTCGAACGAGGCCCACTGGGGCCTCAGCCCCACAGCGCGGATACCTGCCGCCGCATTGCCCTGTCCCTGACCGCGCCGCTCAAGCGTCAGCGACATCGGCAGGCCGGCGCCACGCTCGCACCGCCGGGGCGTGCGTCCGCGGCGTAACCGATCGACCGGGACGCGTTGGAAAAATCAGATCGATGGGCCTCTCCCCTCGATCTTCCACGGGCCGTCACGGTCCGTCTCCGCTCCGAAGGTTCAGCTGAAAGGAAGAGTGTCCATGCGCATGAGGACGCGTTGGCTGGTGGTTCCGGTGCTCCTCGCCGCGGCCGGCCCGGCGGCGGCCCAGCAAGGCGACTGGACGACGTACGGCGGCAACGACTGGAACCAGCGCTACTCGCCGCTCAAGACGATCAACACGTCGAACGTGGGCCAACTGGTGGTCCGGAAGATGTTCCAGACCGGCATCACCAAGCTGGGATCGTTCGAGAACACCCCGATCGTGACCGGCGGCATGATGTACGTGACGACGCCCTACAACACCGCCATCGGGTACGACCTCAAGGCCAACAAGGAAGTCTGGCGCTACGAGCACAAGCTGGGCACCACCATCTTCTGTTGCGGCCCCAACAACCGCGGCTTTGCCATCCACGGCGGCGCGCACCTGTACATGGGCACCCTGGACGCCCACCTCGTCGCGCTCAACGCCAAGGACGGCAAAGTCCTGTGGGACAAGGAAGTGGCCGATCCCGCCTTCGGGTACAGCATCACCCACGCCCCCCTCATCATCGGTGACAACGTCATCGTCGGCGTGTCCGGCGGCGAGTACGGTATCCGCGGCTTCGTGCAGGCCTACAACGCCATGACCGGCGACCCGGTGTGGCGCTGGTACTCGATTCCGGCGCCCAAGGGCGACTCCACCTTCGACGACAAGGCGCCCAACGGCTGGTTCGGCACCTGGCCCACCAGCACGGCCGACGGCGCAGACCTCCACCGCGACGTCACCAAGGAAAAGGGCGACAGCGCCAAGTTCGCCGACGCCTGGAAGACCGGCGGCGGCGGCGTGTGGACGAGCCCGTCGTACGACAAGGCGTCGAACACGATTTTCGTGACGGTCGGCAACCCGTCGCCGGACCTCGACGGCAGCGTCCGGCCGGGCGACAACCTGTACACCGACTGCGTGGTCGCCATCGACGCGAGCAACGGCAAGACCAAGTGGTACTACCAGACGGTGCCGCACGACGTATGGGACCTCGACGCGGTCTCGCCGCCGGCCGTGGTCACCGTCGGCGGGCAGAAGGTCGTGGTGCATGCCGGGAAGACCGGCTGGGTGTACGTGCTCGACGCGGCCACCGGCAAGCTGGTCCGCCGGAGCGACGCGTTCGTCCCGCAGGAGAACATGTTCGCCCTGCCGACCGAGAAAGGCACCCGCATGCTGCCGGGCGCCAACGGCGGCTCAGAGTGGTCGCCGGTCTCGATCGACCCGACGCTGAGCTACGCGTTCGTCGCCGCGCTCCATCAACCGATGAACTACATCGTGCACACGGCGCCGTGGGAAAAGGGTCGCCTCTGGCTGGGATCCGCCTTCGTGGCCATCCCGGGCGAGGAGAAGTACGGCCTGTTCTCCGCGGTCGACCTCAAGACCGGCAAGATCGCGTGGCAGAACAAGGTGCCGCAGCCGATGATGGGCGGCTCGCTGGCCACCGCCGGCGGTCT
>DATJGQ010000643.1:0-5451 GCA_035494815.1 Gemmataceae bacterium | reverse complement strand
GAGCGCGTAATTGCCGAGGGTCTCCGGGTGGTGCTGGAACTGCTCGCTGGCCAGGGCCATTCCGAAGCAGGCGCCGTTGCCGTTGAGCGAATACGCCGCGATGCCCCAGATCGCCAGGGCCTCGGCCGTCGGCACTCCGGTATCGGTGTAGCCGGTCCATGGGGATCCGACGTAGTAATCGGTCTGGCCCTTGCCGAACGCGTCCTGCATGTTCTGCCAGGAGACGTTGAACCCGAAGTTTTCGAACGAGAAGCCGTTGACGTTTCGGTAGTTGTTGACGGTGAAGGAGGCCGGCGTGACGTAGCGTCCTCCGGACGAGCTGATGACTGTTAGAGGGCCGTCGATCGCCAGCCGCGGCACCTGCACCTGCAACGAGGTGCCGTCGGCGCTGACGGAAATGGGCGTGGCCTGGAGGTCGGGCGCGTCTTCGTTCGGATCGCCGAACTGCACCCTCGACCTCGCCGTGAACCCTGACCCGCGGACCGTGACAGTCGTGCCCGGATGCAACAGTTGCGGCGCATTGCCGACCGTCGGGCTAATCGCCGTCGTTTGGATCACGCGACCAAGATCAAGGAGACTCGTCAGCCCGCCGGCCGGCAGTCGCCGGTCCTCGAGCACTTCCACACCGGGCCGAATGCCGCTGCGACGATTGGCCGGAACCGCCCGACGTGTCCATTTGCCACTGTTCATAAAACGGTCGATCACGGTCATCGCTCGACTCCTGGTTTTTGCGGCTCGGGATTGGACACTTGCCTCCACCGCCTCATACGGACGCTGTGACAGTGACTCGGGCACAAGGGGAGCTAAATCAGAAGAGATGGCCGAATACGGGATTAAGTCCGATGGAGGCGGTTGCCGAAAGTGGGGTGTTCCATGCGGACAGAGGCGCAAGTGTCGGCCGGGGGAGTGGTCGTCCGCGGGGCGGGGGACGCTGCCGAGGTCGTGCTCATCAGCGTCGGCCCGCAGCTGCGTTGGCAACTTCCGCAAGGGCTCGTCGAGATGGGCGAGCCGCCGGAACAAACCGCCGCCCGTGAGGTGCACGAGGAGGCCGGGGTGGAGGCCGACCTAGTCGCCCCGATCGACGTGATCGAATACTGGTACGTCGCGAGCCGAGGCGGCGAGAAAGTGCGTTACCACAAGCGGGTGCACTTCTACCTGTTCCGCTACCGCCGCGGCGACGTGGCCGATCACGATCACGAAGTCAACGAGGCGCGGTGGGTCCCGGCGGCGGATGCGGCGTCGGTTCTGGCGTTCGCGAACGAACGTCGGGTCATGGAACGCGGGTTGGTGACGTGGGAGAAGTAGGCGTAGGTTAATCGTAGCTTGGCGTCCGTGGCGCGTTTTTTCTATGATGGAAGTCGGCGGGCAAGACGAGAATCAGACCTGTTAGTCAACGCGGCCCAAGCATGTCGGCGCCGCAGAAGAATGCAAGAACTGCCATTTCGCGCGCACAACACATGGCTATCTGACGAGCAGTTGTTCTTGCTCGACGTACTCTTCGACGGCGGCACGTCGTTCGAGCTCCTTCGCCACGAGCACTTCTTCGAACAGTGGAATCTCGGCTACTCGCACAACCTCGATGATCGCCATTTAGCCTGCGAGCTGCAGTGGTTGTGCCAGCATGGCGTGTTGGCCGAAGTGAGCTATCGTGGCAAGACGGTATTTCAGATGACGGCTGCTGGTGGGGAGCTATGGTCGCAGGAGAGGTGCCCCGTGTGGGACCGATACTGCATGAATCGATTCAAGAGGACATCCAAGGATCGGACGCTCATATCGGTCATCGCCGTTTCACCGAAAGTACGCGACGATTTTCTGACGCTCTGGCCGATGACGTCTGCGCGGCGACGTGCCTCTAAGATTGCGAATTACAGACTAATCACTTGGCGTCCTTTTTCTGAATGTTTCGTTGGTGTCATGATTTATCGCGAGCAACTTGAGTGGACGTGCGAGGAATACGCGGCTTGGGCTGAGGAATGTCTTCAACATCAAGCCGTGCTTGAACGTGAGCGAAGTTGGTGGCGGTGTGTCCGGGAACTTCAGCGGTTCGTCTGACATTCCACCTGTCTAATCCGGTGGAATCAGCCGCCGACCGCAGCACCCCTTACAATGTCGTCTGTCACCCTGAACCCCCACCCGACCAACGGGGACCATGATTCATGAAGTTCCGCCTGCTCACGCCCGGACCGACGCCCGTGCCGGAAGAGACGCTCCTCGAACTGGCCAAGCCGGTCTTCTTCCACCGCAGCCCCGAGTTCAAGGCGATCCTGGGAGAGGTCGTCGAGGATCTCAAATACGTCTTTCAGACGAAGAACCCGCCGCTCGTTCTCACGGCATCCGGCACGGGCGGCATGGAAGCGGCGGTCACGAGTTGCGTCGCTCCCGGCGAGACGGCGATCCTGCTCATCTCCGGCCGCTGGGGCGAGCGCTGGCGGAACATCTGCAAGGCGTTCGGCATCAAGATCGTCAGTGTCGAGGTGCCGTACGGCGAGGCGGTCCGTCCGGAGCAGTTAGTCGATGCCCTGAGCGCACATCCGGAGGCCGTCGCCGTCTTTGCGACGTTGAGCGAAACGTCGACGGGCGTCCGCAACGACATCCAGGCGTTCGGCAAGCTCGTGGCCAAGACGCCGGCGCTGTTGATCGTCGATTCGATCAGCGGCCTGGGCGTGATGGAGTGCCGAACGGACGACTGGCACGTCGACGTGAACGTGACCGGTTCGCAGAAGGCGCTGATGCTGCCGCCGGGGCTGGCCTATCTGGCGGTCAGCGACAAGGCGTGGGCGAAGATCGAGAAGAACACGGCGGCCCGCAGCTTCTATCTCGACCTGAAGCGGTACAAGGCGAAGCTCGAGGAGAACGACACGCCGTTCACGCCGGCACACACGCTCATCCGCGCGCAGCGGGCGAGTCTGAAACGGCTTCGGACCGAAGGGATCGAGAACACCTGGGCCCGCCACGCCGGGATGGCCGCCGCCGCGCGGGCCGGGGCCAAGGCGATGGGCCTGGAACTGTTTGCCAAACAACCGGCCGACGGCCTGACGGTCATCAAGGTCCCCGCCGGCATCGACGGCACGGCCGCGCTCGGGAAGCTTGAGAAAAAGTACGGGATCAAGCTGGCGAATGGGCAGGACACGCTCAAAGGCAAGATCTGGCGGCTGGCGCACATGGGCTACATCGACCAGTTCGACGTGCTGGCCGCCCTGTCGGGGCTGGAGCTGGTACTCTTGGAGATGGGCTATCGCGTCGAGCCGGGTGCGGGCGTCGCGGCAGCGCAGCGGGTGCTGGCGGACTCCGTTACCTCGCGAGTAGTATGATGGAGGTACTTATGCCCACGATTACCGCGGAGGGGCTGACGGCGGCCCAGTTGGAAAAGGCGGAGTCGATTTCCGAAGTCCGCGGCACGGACGGCCGATTCCTCGGGATGTTCGCCCCGGGGACGCCCGAGGAGGCTCGCCTGTACCTGCACGCTTGGCTGTCCCTTGACCCCGCAGAGGTCAAACGGCAAAAAGCCATGGCCGAGCCGACGTACAGTTTTGCGGAGGTGGACGCACACCTCAAGTCGCTGGAGCAGGAAAAGCCGTGACGCGGTACACGGTGACGTGGCGCCGAACAGCGCTACGGCAACTCGCTCACATATGGAATCAAGCCAGTGATCGCGCTGCCGTTACGCACGCGTCACTACGGATCGACCGAGAGTTGGCAATAGACGCCGAGCCGGCTGGATCACCAGCGGGTCGATCTACGGGCGCTGCGTCCGAGTTGAAGATTGAAGGTCAACCAATGCCCCGCGTCCTGATCTGTGACAAGCTCGAATCCTCCGGCCTCGACATGCTCAAGGCGGCGGGGTTGGACGTCGATAACCGTCCCGGTCTGACATGTGACGAACTCAAGGCCGCCCTCCGCGCCGCCGACGGTTGCATCGTCCGGAGCGGCACGCGGATCACGGCCGACCTGCTCGAAGACCCGGGCAAGTTGCGGGCGGTCGTCCGGGCCGGCGTCGGCGTGGACAACATCGACGTGCCGACCGCGACGCGGCGGGGCATCGTCGTCATGAACACGCCGGGCGGGAACACCGTCAGCACCGCCGAGCACGCGGTCGCGCTCCTGCTCGCGCTCGCAAGACATGTCCCTGCGGCGGACGCGAGTGTCCACGGCGGCAAGTGGGAGCGCGGCAAGTTCGTGGGGACGCAACTGGCCGGCAAGACGCTCGGCGTTGTCGGCGTCGGCCGCGTCGGCAAGGAGGTCGCCCGCCGGGCCCTCGGGCTTGACATGCGGGTCCTCGGCCTCGACCCGTTCCTCACGCCCGAGAAGGCGGCGGAAATCGGCGTCGAGACTGTTGCCGATCTCGACACGCTCTTGCCCCGGTGCGACTTCCTGACGGTTCACGTGCCCGGCGGCGAGGAGAACAAGAACCTGATCGGTGCGGCGCAGATCGCGAAGACGAAGCGGGGCGTTCGCCTGATCAATTGTGCCCGCGGCGGCATCATCAACGAATCGGCGCTGGCGGAGGCACTCACGTCCGGGCACGTCGCCGGCGCGGCCGTGGACGTGTTCGACCCGGAGCCGCCGCCGGCCGACCTGCCGCTCCTGAAGGCGCCGAATCTGATCGTCACGCCGCACCTGGGCGCCTCGACGGTCGAGGCGCAGGACGCTGTCGCCCGCGAGGCGGCGCAACTCCTGATCGACTATCTGACCCGCGGCGTCGTCGGTTTCGCGGTCAACATGGCAGCCGTGGACCGGGCCGAGCTGGACGAGTTGCGGCTCTACGTGGACCTGGCGCGCCGGCTCGGCCTGCTGCACGCGCAGATGGCGCAAGGCACGATCCTGAAGGCACAGCTCACCTACCGCGGCGATATCGGGCGACGCAGTACCAGGCTTCTGACCGCCGCGTTCGCCGCCGGCCTGCTCGAGTACCGGCTCGAATCGGTGAACATCGTCAACGCGGAACTCCTCGCCCGGGAGCGCGGCATCGAGCTGGTGTCGTCCTCCAGCCCGGTCAGCGGCGACTTCGGCTCACTCCTTGCCGCCGACGTTGTGACCGACAAGAAGACGTACCATGCCGCGGGCACGCTATTCGGCAACCAGTACCTGCGGCTCGTGCATCTCGGCCCGCACCGGCTCGACGCCCATCTCGACGGCGTCATGCTGATCTTCACGCACCGCGACATGCCGGGGCTGATCGGGCACATCGGCACCGCCTTCGGCCGGCATCAGGTGAACATTGCGCAAATGACCGTCGGCCGGCGGGCGCCCGGCGGCGAGGCGATCGCCGTCCTCAACCTCGACAGCCTGCCCCCGGAGGAAGCGATCGCGGAAGTGAAAAAGCACTCGCAGATCAGCAGCCTGAGCGTGGTCAAGTTGCCGCCGGAGGGGCAGATGCCGGTGTGGTTCGGGTAAATGCCCTGTTTCGCCGGCCGGCGAGGCTTTGCGAGCCGGCCGCTGGTGGCGTGGCGC
>DATJGQ010000642.1:0-4934 GCA_035494815.1 Gemmataceae bacterium | reverse complement strand
GTCGGGAATGACGAATGCCTAATGACGAATGACGAATGACGAAGGAATGACGAAATCCGAATGACGAATGGCTGCCCACGGGCAATAGGTCTTCGTCATTCGGGATTCGTCATTCGTCATTCCTTCGTCATTCGTCATTAGGCATTCGTCATTCTTCAATTACCCGGTGGAACATCTCTTCGAGCGACTCGTCGTCGCGCTCGAGGCCGCGGAGGACGACGCCGTGGTTGTCGGCCAGCGCAAAGAAAGCCCGCGTCGGCCAGCCGGGCGGGACGGCGACACGGACCTCACCCCGCCCATTGTTGGCCAGCACCTTGCCGCCTTCAAGGGCGATCTCGTCCAGGAAGACGTTCGGGTCGCCTTGAAGCTGCAAACGGTAACGGTCCTGCCGTCGGGCGCAGAGCTCGCGCACGCTGCCCTGACCCCGCACCTTCCCGCGGTACAGGATCACGACCTGCTCGCAGACCATCTCCACGTCGCCGAGTAAATGCGTGGAGAGGATCAGCGACTTGCCGTGCTCCCGACCCAGACGGACGAGCAGCCGCAACATCGCGTCGCGGCCTGCCGGGTCGAGCCCGCTGGTCGGTTCGTCGAGGAGCAGGACCGGCGGGTCGTGCACGATCGCCTGCGCGAGCTTGACCCGCTGTTTCATGCCGGTCGAGTATTCCTCGACCTTGCGGTAGCGGGCCTCTTCGAGTTCGAGGTACGTCAGCACTTCGTGGGCGCGGCGCTGCGCCTGCTTGCGTGGCAGGCCGTAGAGTTCGCCGGCGAGCGAGACATATTCGACTCCCGAGAGGCCGGGCACGAGCGCGTCCGCTTCGGGCATGAAGCCGATCGAGCGACGGAGCGAGCAGTCGTCGCCGTTGCCGAGTGTGTGGCCGAGGACGGTGCCGGTGCCCGACGTCGGGGCGAGCATGCCCATGATGAGTTTGAGCAGCGTCGATTTGCCGGCGCCGTTCGGCCCGAGCAGGCCGATGCGGCCGGGGGCGACTTGCAGGGTCACGTCGTCGAGGGCGATGACGGAGCCGTAGCGGCGGGTGAGGTGGTGCAGGTCGATGAGCAAATTGTCATTGGTCATTAGTCATTGGTCATTGGTGTTTGGTGTTTGGTGTTTGGTGTTTGATGTTTGATGTTTGGTGTTTGGTGTTTGGTGTTTGGTGTTTGGTGTTCAGGAAACAAGAAGTGTCTTCACTGCCCACTGCCCACTGCCACTAAACACTAAACACTAAACACTAAACACTAAACACTAAACACTAATAACTCCTAGGTCGTGTAATCCGCATTCAGCCTGACATACTCCGGCGTCAGGTCGCACGTCCAGAAAGTGCAGCCGGCCGTGCCCAGTGAGAAAGTCAGTCGCAATATGACTTCGCGATTGTCTTTGAGGTACGCCGACGCGGCGGCGGCGTCGAACGGCAGTGGCATGCCCGCACGGTAGAGCGGGATGTCGCCGAGCATACACGACACGTCCTTCTCCTCGAACTCCACGCCAGCGTATCCGGCCGCGGAGACGAAGCGGCCCCAGTTCGGGTCGGCACCGTAGATCGCGGTCTTTACGAGGGCGCTGTCCGCGACCGCTTTCGCGACGCGTCTCGCCTCGTCGTCGGTCCGCAGACCTTCGACGACGATCGTGACGAGATGCTTCGACCCTTCGCCGTCAGCGGCGATGAAGCGGGCCAGCTCGACACAGATTTCGGAGACGGCCGCGCCGAAGCGGTGCAAGTCGTCGCCGGTCAGGGATGGGCCGGTGCCGTTGGCGAAGAGTAACACCGTGTCGTTGGTGCTCGTGTGGCCCTCGACGCTAATGCGATTGAACGATTTGTCGGCGGCGCGCCTGAGAATGTCATGCAACTGCGGTGGGGCGACGGCGGCGTCGGTGACGAGGAACGCGAGCATGGTCGCCAGGTTCGGGCCGATCATCGCCGCCCCCTTGGCGAAACCGACCAGCCGCACTTCGCCGGCAGACAGTGCGAGCGTCCGGCCGTCGATTTTCACCCGCGTATCGGTCGTGAGGATGGCTTGGGCGGCGCACTGGAAAGCGTCCGGCGTGTCGGCCAACGCCGCCGCGGCTGTGCGAATGCCGGTTTCGATGTTCTGCATCGGCAGCGGCCGGCCGATGACGCCCGTCGACGCGACGAGCATCTGTTCCGGCCGGCAACCGACCGCCTGGGCGGCAAGCGTCGACATGCGTTCGGCGTCCCGATGCCCTTGCTCGCCCGTGCAGGCGTTCGCGTTGCCCGAGCAGACGACGACCCCGCGCGCGTCACTCCGGGGGAGTCGTCGACGACAGAGGACCACCGGCGCGGCGACGACGCGATTCTGCGTGAACACACCCGCCGCCGCCGCCGGGCGATCGCTCACGATCAGAGCCAGATCGGGACGGCCGCGCTCGGGCCGGACGCCGCAATGGACGCCCGCGAAACGATAGGCACTCGGGAGGACGATGTCGTTCATTTGGTGGCGCCCGTGCATAGCCGCGAGCGGCTATTTCTTGAGCGAGTACAGTACCGCCGCCGTGCCCAGCCGCAACGCGCTCGCATGGTCGTGGCCCTTGCAGTCGCTCGACTGATGATTCTCGAGTGCACATCCAATGTCGTAGCGACTGTAAATGACCACCCAGCGGTCCTTGACCTTAATCCCTTCGAGTTGCGGCGGCTGGTCGCGGAACTCGGCCTCGGCGGTGCCGTCGGGCTTCTCGCGGCGGACGCGGACACTCGTGATGTCCGAGCCGTTGAGTTCCGCACCATAGAGATAATCGCCCGGTGGGATTGGTTCGAGCTTGGCGTCCGGGAACAGCTTCTCGACGAACGCCCGGAACGCCTGGTCGAACTCCTTCTTGCCACAACAGGCGTCGGCGAAGAGCAGGCCGCCCAATTTCAGGTTCGCCTGCAGCATCTTCAACTCGTCCGGGCCGAACTCGAACCCGCGACGGCCGTGCATGTACAGGAACTTGTACTGGGACAGGCCCGGGTTGTTGAGCGTGATCTCCTCGGGCGACAGCGCCACATCGAGCTTCAGTTCGGCGCGGACGTGTCGCATCAGGTTGGACATCGCCCGCGGGGCGGGCTGCCAGTCGCCGCCGTGGCGGATCTGCGCGACCTTCCGGTACCCGCGGGGCACCTTCGTCTCCTGGGCCGGGTCGAGCACGCGGGTCGTGCTCAGCCGCGGTTTCGGATATTCCAGGCCGGTCGCGTAAGCCACGACGTTCCCCGCGAGTCGGAAGGCGAGCTGTCCGCGGTCGCCGACGTGGTCATTGGTCTCCCAGTAGCCGGCCAACGGCTGCGGGCTGAAGACGACCACCGTCTTGCAACCCATCTCGATCCCTTCGAGGCCGACGAAGTTCGGCGGGACAGGCTTGTGCGCGACCCAGATTGGGTGGGCCGGTCCGAGCGGCTTGAGCGGCGTCTCCTTGTACATCTCGCTCATCAGTTGGCGGAACCCGGCGGCGAACCGCTTATCGCCGCAGCACGCCTCCGCGAACAGGAAGCCGCCCTCGTCGATGTATCGTTTGAGGAGCGTTTTCTGGATTTCGGACAGCCGCGGCGCCTCGTGGCCGGACAGAAAGACGATCGGCGACTGCAGGAGACTCCCGACCTCCGCGGCGACCGCGTCGCGGCTCGACAGGTCCGCCCGCCGCGAATCGTAGTTCTGCCAGGCGAGCGGCTGCTTGCGGAACAACTCTTTACTCGTGTACTCGACCACGTGCCGCAGATCGTTGTGTTTGCGGTTCCAATCTTCGCCCGGCTCGTGCGCGAACTTGCTGATCAGGATCGGCGTGCGGCCCTTCGACAGGAAGAGCAGCGAAAAGCTCGTCGAGACGACGGCGTAGCGGTCGAACGCCCCGACGTTATTGAACCACGCCCCGTCCTCCTGCTGCTTGTCCACCAGAAACTCGCAGCCCTCGCGATACCAGTCGTGCCCGGCGAGGAACCGTTGTCCGGATAGTCGGCCGAGTCGCTCGATGCCGTAAATGTTGTAATAGATGTGCCCGACCGCGCCCTGGAAGGCGAAGCGGTTGGCCAGCCAGCGGTGGCCCTTCGCGATCGCCGGGTTCTCGTCGTATTGCCCGCAATTCGGGTCGCTGCCGTCGGGGTTCAGATGCCTGCCGGCGTCATTCAATTCCATCGCCGTGATGTACAGCCCGCACAGGCCGGCGACAGTCATCGTCAGCGTCGTGCCGCGGCCGGGGTTGTAATCCTGCGAGTAGATCCAGCCGTCGTCCGGCTGCTGCGTCGAGGTGTAGTAGTTCTGGATCTCTTGCCAGACGGAGCGGTCGATCTTCGCCCCGGCTTGCTTGCCCGCGTGGAGGCCGAGCAGGGCGTATTGCGTGTTGGAATTGTCCGCCGTGCCGCCGTCTTCCCGGTAGCCCCAGCCGCGGAGTTGTCCGTTGCGGTAGACGCGGGAGCGGATCAGCCAATCGACGTTGTTCTGGATGCGCGGACCGTCCTTCGCGTCACCGACCTCGGCGTAGACCATCGTCTGCAGGCCAACGACGTAGGTGTCCTTCGGGTCGATCCGCCGCAGGTATTCGAGCCCGCGCTCGACGACCGGGTCATTCGGCTTCACGCCGGCGTTGAGCAGGGCGAGCAACGCCAGCGCCGTTTCGCCGCCGGGCCGGGTGCCGGCGACGGAGATGTCCTGCTCCCACTTCTGCGTGCCCTTCTCGACGCCTTTCAAGTAACGGACGCCCTTTTCGATGGCGGCGCGGACGCGCTCGACGAGCGGTTCTTCCGCCCGGTTTTGCGCCGGGACGGTGGCGGGCAGCAATAGCAAGACGACGAGGAGCGGGGCGAGCCGACGACGGGACATGCGCGGCCTCCTGACGCGATCGGGCAGCGATATTGTCCCAGCGCGGGCAAGGGGGTGTCAATAAAGGCAGAAACGCCCGGCTCGCGGCGCTGGGCGATCGCCGCGGCCCGGGCTTATCAGGATTC
>DATJGQ010000641.1:0-2827 GCA_035494815.1 Gemmataceae bacterium | reverse complement strand
CCCTCTGTGCCTCTGTGGTTCGTTTCTGTCTTCTCAAGCCCGGAACACTTCCGCCGCCTGGAACTCCTTGCCCAACACGTCCTTGCTCGAAACGCCCAGCCACTGATCGAGCACCGCCGCGTAGACCTGGCGGAAGTCAATCGCGTGCTTCAGGTTACCCATTTCGAGCGTCGTCAGACTCGGGTGGTCGCCGACCAGGCCCGGTTTGACCTCGCCGCCGACGAGAAACATGGGCGCCCCGGAGCCGTGATCGGTGCCCTTGGAGCCGTTTTCTTTCGCCCGGCGGCCGAACTCGGAGAAGGTCATCACGCACAGGCGGTCCTTGTGTCCACGGGCCGAGAGGTCCTTGTAGAAGGCGGCGATCGCGTCGCCGACCTCGCGGAGGAGGTTGGCATGTGCCCCGGTCGTGCCGCCCTGGCCGGCGTGCGTGTCGAAGCCGTCGATCGAGACGTAGAAGACCCGCGCCCCGAGGTCGGCGTCGATCAGCTGGGCACAGAGCTTCAGTCGATTCGCGAGCCCGGTCTGCGGGTAGGGCGACTTCGGCTCGTAGTTCTGGCCGATCTCCTGCAGCCGCCGGCTGCTGGCGTAGGTGTTGACGGCTGTCCGCTGGACGAAGTCGAGCAGGCTCGGCGAGCGGGTCGGCATCATGTCGGGCATTGCGGCGCCTTCGATGATCGCCTTCTGCTGCTGCTTGTCGGGGGCGCTGGCGGCGGCCGTCTTGAGTGTGAAGTCGCCGAGTGCGGTAATCGACGGGACCCGCGCCGGGGCGCCGGCCAATGCCAGCCAGGAGATCTCATTCGGCGCGGCGACGTGGAAGGCGGGGCTCTGCGTCGATTTCAGTGCGCGACCGAGCCAGCCTTCGGTGAGCGCGTCGGCCGTGCTCGCCGCCTGCCAGATGTCCATCGACCGGAAGTGCGACTGGCTCGGGTTCGGGTAGCCGACGCCCTGCACGACGCAGACCGCCTGGTCGTCGAGCAGCTTCGCCAGTTCGCCGAGGGCGGGGTGCAGCCCGATCGAATCGGTGATCTTTTTGATCTCGTTCTCGGGGATCTTGATCGTCGGCCGGTACTTGGCGTATTCGGCGTCCTTGAACGGGATGACGGTGTTGAGCCCGTCGTTGCCGCCGGTCAGTTGCACGACGACCAGGATCGTGTCTTTCGCCCCCGGTTTGCCGGCGAGCGGCGCGGCCTGGGCGGTGCGGCTCAGGAATTGGGGGACCGTCAGCCCGCAGGCAACCAAGCCGGTCGATCTCAGGAAGTCGCGTCGCGTCGGGGACATTTTCGACTCCTTGGTTCGCGACGTTTCGCAGAAGCGTGAGGCCTCGCACGCCTCTGCGAAGCGTCGCGAACCGTCAATCCAGTTGAAACTCGGGCAGTGTCAGCACTAAATGACACACCGCGCGGACCCGGTGGTCGGCGGCGTCGGCGTCGGTCCAGTGGCGCGGCGGCCGTTGCTGCCGCGCGGATTGCAGATAGTTGAGCAGTCGTGTCTGCGTCTCCGGCGGGGCGTCGCCTTGCAGGAACAGGCCGAGGAAGAATCGGACGATCTGCGGGTCGTCGCGCTGGCCGTGGCGGCGGGCGAGTTCGGCGGGGTCGCAGCGGCGGCCGAAGCGGTCGTCTTCGGTCGAAGTCAATGCGAGCGAGAGATTCTGACGAAACAGGAGCGTTTGTCCGCTCAGCCACGCCGGCCCGCCGTCCCAGCCTTTGACCGACGGCGGGTAGAAGACGCTCTGACCGAGGCCTTCGAGCGTAACGGCGAGCGCCGTCGTGCCGACCCGCCCCTCCAGGCCGCGGACGATGCCGAGGGCGAAATCGACCGGCGCTTTCACCCGCTGCCGATAGGCGTGCGGCGAGAAGAACAGGTTCGACCGCAGGACGGTCCGCACCAGGTCGCCGAAGTCGAAACCACTCGCGCGGAACCGCTCGGCGAGCGGCGCGACCAACTCCGGGGCCGGCGGCGCCGATTCGCTGATCAGGAACTGATAGAGCTTCGTGACGATGAACCGCGGGCAGGCCGGCTGGTCGAGACAGATGCGGACGACGTCGTCGCCCTTCCAGTTGCCCGTCTCGCCGAGGACCTTTTTCTCGCCGGTGTCGTGTTGGGGGGCGTTGAACTGCGACCGGCCGGCCTTGAGTTCCCAACCGGTGAACGCGCGGGCGGCCTCGCGGATGTCGTCTTCCGTGTAATGACCGATGCCGAGGCTGAACAGTTCCATCAATTCGCGGGCATAGTTTTCGTTGGGCATCCCCTTCTGACTCTTGGCCGTGTCGAGCCAGACCATCATGGCCGGGTCTTTCGACATGTCCTGGAGCAGGTCGCGAAAGTTGCCGAGCGCGTGCCGGTACATCAGGTCGTACTGGCCGAGCATGTAGCCGGCGTTCTGGACCTTGGCGTTGCTGGTGGCGAAGTGGTTGTGCCAAAACAGCGTGAGTTTTTCCCGCAGCGGGTGCGGGGTGTAGAGCATGCGGTAGAGCCACCAGGCGCGCGATTGCGGGCCGTTGTTGGCTTTGCGGATCGGGTCGGCGAGTTTGCGGGTGTCGGCTTCGAAGGCGTCGGTGCCGTCGCCGCCCCGAACGAGACGATCGATCGCGGCGTCGGGGCCGGATTGGATGGCCGACTGGAGTTCGGCCCAGGTCGCGCCGAAGGCGGCGCGGCGGTAGAGGTGGCCGGCCTGGCGGAGGTCCCAGGGGTGTTGGGGCGACGGCTCGTAACGCGCCCAGGCCCATTTGGGGTCGATGGTGGACATGATCTGTCCTAGCTCGTTCCGCCGCGACCCGAGTCTTCGAGGGGTGCGCTGGCCAGCGCTCCCCTGGAAGACTCGGGTCGC
>DATJGQ010000640.1:0-2335 GCA_035494815.1 Gemmataceae bacterium | reverse complement strand
CATGCTCGTCCATCCGCCGGGCGGGACCGGCGTGACCGCGTTCGACTACCGTGAGACGGCCCCCGCCGCCGCGACGACGGACATGTATGCCGCCGGCGCCGAACGCTATGGCCACAAAATCGTCGGCGTTCCCGGCACGGTCCGCGGACTGGAACTGGCCCACAGGCGGTTCGGCAAGCTGCCGTGGAAGGACCTTGTCGACCCGGCGATCCGGCTGGCCAAGGACGGGTTCGCACTGGATGCCGGCATGGCCGGGTCGCTGAACTCGCTCGTCGCCGGCTCGGCGCAGTTCCCGGAGCTCCGCCGCGTTTTCGGCAAAGGCGGCGGCAACGAGAGTTGGTCGCCCGGCGATCGGCTCGTCCAGCCCGACCTCGCCAAGACGTTGCGGGCGATCGCGGAGCAGGGGCCGGACGCCTTTTACAGAGGCCCGGTCGCCGACCTGATCGCCGCGGAGATGAAAGCCGGCGGCGGGCTCATCACCAAGACCGACCTCGCCGCATACCACGCCAAGGAACGCCAGCCCGTCCACGGCACATATCGTGGCTACGACGTCTACGCCCCGCCGCCGCCGAGTTCCGGCGGTGTCTGCCTCGTCGAGATGCTCAACACGCTGGAGCCGTTCGATCTGAAGGCCCGTCGCCGCGACGCGCCCGAGACGCTGCACCTGATGGCCGAGGCGATGCGCCGGGCCTACTGCGACCGCGCCCGCTTTCTCGGCGACCCCGACTTCACGGCGATCCCCGGTCATTTGACCACGAAAGAGTACGGCAAACAGTTGGCAGCCTCCATCGACCTCAAGCACGCGACCAAAAGTGAATCCCTCGCCCCGGATCTGAAGCTGGCCGGCACGGAGAGCGACGAGACGACCCACTTCTCCGTCATCGACAAGGACGGCCTGGCCGTCGCGAACACATACACGCTGGAGCACAGTTACGGCTCGCGGGTGGTCGTCCGCGGCGCGGGTTTCCTGCTCAACAACGAGATGATGGACTTCAACCACCGCCCCGGCGTGACCACCCGACGCGGCGCCATCGGCACTTCGCCGAACCAAGTCGCCCCCGGCAAGCGCATGCTCAGCTCGATGACGCCGACGATCCTTGCCAAGGACGGCAAGGCGGTCCTGGTGACCGGCAGCCCCGGCAGCCGGACGATCATCAACACGGTTCTCTGCATCGTTGTCAACGTGATCGACTATGGGATGACCGCCCGCGAGGCCGTGGACGCGCCACGGCTTCATCATCAGTGGTTCCCCGATGAGATTCGGCTCGAGCAGATTCGCGACTCGGCCGGCATCGCGGACAAGTTGCGGTCGATGGGCCACCGCGTGTCGGGCGGGCGGCAGGGCGACGCGCACACCATTCTCGTCGATCCGAAGTCCGGGCGGTATGTCGGGGCGGAAGACCACCGGATCGGGGGCGGTCTCGCGGGGTACTGAGGGCAGGACGATGCGACTGACCGCCGTGACGCTGGCTGCCGTCATTTGCGGCCTGCCGGCGTGCGCCGCCCGGGCCGATACGCTCTTGCAGCAGGCCCGCGCCGCCGCGACCGCGCGACATCTCGACGAGGCGATCAAACTGGCGACGCGGGCGCTCGAGGCGGCGCCAGATGACGTGGCCGCGCTCGGCCTCCGGGCCGAACTGTACATGGAAACGAAACAGCCCGCCAAAGCGATCGCCGACTTCGACCGCGTCATCGCCAAGAATCCGCAGGCCGCCCACGACATCGACCGCCGCGGCGACGCTTACCTGATGCTCGGCAAGATGACGGAAGCCGTCGCCGATTTTGATCGCTTGCTCGCGATCAGCCCGTCGACGAAGCCGCAACACTGGCGGCGCGGCATCGCCCTGTATTACGCCGGCCGGTTCAAGGACGGCGTCGAGCAGTTCGAATCGCACCAGACGGTCAACCGAAGCGACGTCGAGAACGCCGTCTGGCACTACCTGTGCAACGCGAAGGTCGTCGGGCCGGAGAAGGCCCGACAGGCGTTGATCCCGATCCGTGGCGACCCGCGGGTGCCGCTCATGACGGTGCACGCCCTGTTCGCGGGGAAGGCAAAACCGGACGACGTGCTCAAGGAGGCGGCCGCCGGCGACGTGTCGGCCGAACGACGGAAGAATCAGTTTTTCTACGCCCACCTCTATCTCGGTCTTTACTACGAATCCGTCGGGGATGCGAAGGCGTCGCTCGAGCACATGACCAAGGCCGCGACCGAATATTCGAATCCGGGCTATATGGGTGACGTTGCCCGGGTGCACGTGCAATTGCGCAAGATCAAGGGCGGGACGTAAATCACTTTTCGAGCGGCAAAGCGAGCGGCGGGGTTCATCCCCGCCGG
>DATJGQ010000639.1:0-8442 GCA_035494815.1 Gemmataceae bacterium | reverse complement strand
CACCTCGGCCGTGCGAACGGCGACAACGTCCTTCGCCAAATTGCCGAGCTGGGCCTTGACGAAATCGACCAGCGCGGCCCGTTGCGTCTCGGTCGCCTTCATGTCGACGATCAGGATCGCCTTGCCGGGGGCGGTCTGTTTAACGCCGAGCGTATCGCGGGCAGCGAGGACGGCGACGACGCCTAGCCCGTCGACCCGCGTCCCACCGATCGCCCCGGACTGGACCTTCCAACCCAGGACGGCGTTTTTGCCGGTCAGGCCGGTGTCCGCGTTGGCGAAGCAGGCGCCGGTGAAGACGTCACAGGTGCGGGCCTCAACGTACTGGCCGCGAATATCGACACTGGGCGCCCCGGTCGACGGGGCCGCGAACCACACGAGCAGGGCCGGCAAAAGCAGCAGGCGCTTCATCGAATCTCCTCCCGATTGGGTATGCGTGCGATGGCGGGGCGGTCAGCAGTTATTGTTCACGTCCTGGGCGACGGCGTCAAGCGGACAGTGGCGAGTTATTCGATGAGCGTTTCAGGATTTTTCGTCCGGCTCACTCGTTTCAATACGGACCCACTCGCGCCAGGCCTCGCGCAATAGCCGCAGCATGTTCTCGGCGAACCGTTTGCCATCGCGCAGAGGGGACGACGCGACGCGCTCCCGCAGCCCGGACCGAAGCTTCGCGAGTCGCGGCAGGTCGTTCGCGAGCGCCACCGCCAGCTCGACGTACTCCTCCAGGTCGTGGGCAATCGTTTCCGTCAAGCCGACGTTCGAGAGATGACTGAGCGAGTGCCGGCCGGCGAAGGTCTCGCCCGGGCAGGTTATCACCGGCACGCCCATCCATAGCGCCTCGATCGTCGTCAGCCCGCCGTTGTATGGGAACGGGTCGAGGGCCACGTCGATCTCGCCGTAATGGCGCGGGAACTCCGTGACCGGCGACCCACCCCGATACTCAACCCGGTCCGACGCGATGCCGTGGCCGGCGAACAGGTCGGTCAGCCCGCCGGCGATGGAGGCGTCGTCCATGGCCCGGTACTTGAGCACGAGCCGCGCCGTCGGCAGTCGCCGCAGGATCTCCGCCCAGACGGCGATTACGTGCGGGCCGATTTTGGCCGGGGCGTTGAAGCTGCCAAAAGTCACCCGGCGGCGCTGGTGCGCCGGGAGCGGCGCGACGGCCGGCGCGGACGCGGGAGGGTCGTAGCAAACGTAATCATCCGGCAATCTCAGGACGCGTTCGACGTACTGTCCCTCCGCCCCGGGGGGAACTTCGAACCGGTCCGCGATCAAATAGTCCATCGCCGACAGGCCGGTCGTGCCGACGTAACCGGCCCACGTGACCTGGACCGGCGCCGGTTTGCGGGCGAAGACCAGCAGACGATTGCCCGCAGTATGGCCGGCGAGGTCGAACAGGATGTCGATGCCGTCCGCCCGAATTTGCTCGGCGAGCCGCTCGTCACTCCAGCCGAACGTCGTCCGCCAAATCGCCGCGGCGGCGCGAAAGCGGACGGTCAGCTCGTCGGGCCGAATTCGGTCGCTGTAACACACCACCTCCGCACGAGCGCGATCGAGCTGTTCGACGAACGGGATCGTGAAATAGCCGACCGGGTGACGGAAGAGGTCGGGCGAGACGAATCCGAGCCGCAGTCGGCGGTCGGGATCGCGGGAGTTTTCATGCGGCCGCCACGTCGATCGGAGCGGGGCCGCGAGCGCGGATTCGAATTCGCCGTGAGCCATCGCCAGTTGGGCGAGCGTCACGTCGGGCCGATTCTGGAGGCACAACAGCAGGTTGCTGTGGATCCACGCGGCGTTCGGCTCGAGTTGCAGAGCCCGGCGGTAGGCGTCGTCGGCCTCGTCCAACCGGCCGAGGTCGCGGAGCACGTTGCCGAGGTTGTTGAGTGCGTCGGCCGAGTTCGGCGCGAATTGCAGCGCGCGGCGATAAGACGCGAGCGCTTCGGCGAGTTGTCCTTGGCCGCGGAGGGCGTTGCCCAGGTTGTTGTGGGCGGCGGCATAGTCGGGCCGCAGTTCGAGCGCCCGTCGGTAACAGGCGACAGCCCCCTCGAGGCGGTCCTGCTCACGAAGGACATTGCCCAGATTGTAGTGGGCCATGACGTAGTCCGGCCGGAGCTGCAGCGCTCGACGGAAGCAGGCTTCGGCGTCTGCCGGCCGGCCGAGGACTTGGAGGACACTACCGAGGTTGTTGTGACCTTGGGCGACGTCCGGCCGCAATTCGATCGCCCGCTGATAGGCGGCGACCGCCTCTTCCGGCCGGCGCTGGCGGGAGAGCGCGTTGCCAAGGTTGTTGTGGGCCTCGACGAACTCCGGCCGCAGCTGCACCGCCCGCTGAAATGCGGCGACGGCCTCGTCCAATTGGCCGCGATCGCTCAGGGCGTTGGCGAGGTTGTAATGGCCGACGGGGTCGTTGGGCCGCAGCTCCGTGACCTTCCGGTAGTGTGAGATGGCATCCTCGCCGCGGTCGAGTTTCAGAAGAGCGGCGGCCAGATTGTTGTGAGCTTCGGGCAGATCGGGCGCCAGACGTATCGCCTGTTCACAGCTTGCCGCGGCCTGCTGCGGCTGGCCCAGGGCCAGGTACATCAGGCCGAGGTCGGCGTGATAGCCGGCGTTCGCAGGGGCGTTCGTCGCGGCTTGGCGCATGAAATCCGCGGCGGCGGCGTGATTGCCGGTGTGATAGGCGATGCCGCCCAACAGGTGCAACGATTCGGCATGGCCCGGCTCGATGAGCAGGATCTGCCGGCAAAGCGACTCGGCCTCGCGCAGGTCTCCAGCCTGGCGGTACTCGCAGGCGAGTGCAAAGAGATTCGCGGTCGAGGCCATGACCAAATCTCGCGGTTCACTGACGCCCAGTCGTCACCCATTCGCGCCATGCTTCTCGAAGCTGCCGGAGCATGCCGTCGGCGAACCGTTTGCCGTCGCACAAGGGCGACGCCGCCACCCGGCCCCGCAGGCCGGATCGCAATTCGGCCAGCCGCGGCAGGTCGTTCGCCAGCGCGACCGCGATGTCGATGTATTCATCCAGGTCGCGGGCGATCGTTTCGGTCAGGCCGATGTTTGAGAGATGACTGAGCGAGTGCCTGCCGGCGAAGGTCTCGCCCGGACACGTAATTACCGGCGCGCCCATCCATAACGCCTCGATCGTCGTCAGCCCGCCGCTGTACGGGAACGGGTCCAGGGCCACGTCGACCTCGCCATACTCTCTCAACATCTCCGCGTGGGACGACCACCCGCGATACTCGACCCGGTCCGCCGGGATTCCGCGTCCGGTAAACAGTTCGTTCCACCTGCCGGCGATGGACGGGTCGTTCACGGCGCGGTGTTTGAGTACCAGACGCGCGGCCGGCAGGCGCCGCAGCATCTCGGCCCAGACGGCGATCACCTGCGGGCCGATCTTGGCCGGATAGTTGAAGCTGCCGAAGGTGACCTGGCCGCGCTGCAACGCGGGGAGCGGGCCGACCGGCGGCGCGTAGGCGGGCGGGTCGTAGCAGACATAATCGTCGGGCATCCGCAGGATGCGCTCGGAGTAGGAGACTTCCGAGCCGGGCGGTACTTCGAATTGGTCCGCGACGAGGTAGTCCATGGCGGACACCCCGGTCGTGCCGACGTAACCGGCCCAGGTGACCTGGATGGGCGCCGGCTTGCGGGCGAACACCAGAATGCGATTGTGCGCAGTATGGCCGGCCAGGTCGAAGAGAATGTCGATCCCATCGGCCCGGATCTGCTCGGCGAGTTGTTCGTCCGGCCGGCCGAGTATTTCCCGCCAGTCCGCGGCGGCCGTGCGGAAACGCTCCGTGACTTCGTCGCCAACCGGGCAGTCGTAGTAGCAGATGGCCTCCGCCTGATCTCGGTCGAGGTTTTCGAGAAAGGGGATGGTGAAGAACCCGACCGGGTGGCGGCGCAAATCGGCAGACAGGAATCCCAACCGAAGCTTGCGGTTCGGGTCGCGAGAGTTTGTATACGGTCGTTCCGGTCGCCGGAGCGGCGCGGCGTGTCGCCGGTCAAACTCGGCGTGAGCGTCCGCCAGCTCGGCGAGCGTGACGCCGGCCCGGTAATGCAGCGTCTGCAGAAGATTGCCGTGGGCCTGGGTCAGATCGGGATTCAATTCCAAGGCCCGCCGATACGCCGCGACCGCCTCGTCCAGTCGGCCCTGGTCTTTAAGGGCGTTTGCGAGATTGCTATGCGCTTCCGCCCGGTGGGGATTCAACTCGATCGCCCGGCGGTGGCTCGCTTCGGCCTGGGTCAGTTGACCCTGGGCGAACAGGGCATTCCCGAGATTGGTATGGGCGTCCGCGAGATCGGGTTTAAGTTCCAGCGCCCGGCGGAAACAGGCGATCGCGTCCGATCCCGGCCCGCGCGCGAGCAGAATGGTGCCGAGGTTGTTATGGGCGTCGGCATAGTCGGGCTGCAGTTCGAGCGCGCGCCGGTAACACGCGAGGGCTTCGTCCGGGCGCCAGTGCTGTTTCAGAATGTTGCCCAGGTTATTGTGGGCCTCGGCCAGGCGCGGCTCGAGTCGGATTGCGTGTCGATAGCAGTCCGCGGCCGCGGCGAAGTCGCCTCGCGCGTGCAAGGCCGTGCCGAGATTGTTCAGGACATGCGGCAGATCGGCTTTGACCTGCAGCGCCCTTCGATAAGCGAGGATCGCGTCGTCCAGCCGGCCGAGTTGGTGCAACGCCAGGGCGAGGTTGACAAGCGCGTCGAGGTGGTCGGGCTGCAGGTCGACCGCCCGGCGAAAACAGGCGACCGATTCTTCGAGTCGACCTTGACGAAGGCGGACGAGCCCCAGGTCGGCGTGCCAGGCGGCGACGCCGGGTTTCCGGATCAGCGCCTCGTGGACCAGATCGCCGGCCGCGTCCAATCGGCCGGACACATACGCCAGCCCGCCGAGCAGGTACATCGCTTCGGCGTGCCCGGGGTCGAGTTGCAACACCTGGCGCAAGCACTGTTCCGCCAGCGGCAGGCGACCCGCCCGCTGGTGCTCGATCGACAGATTAAACAATTCGGCCGCCGTCGGCATGCCGTCATCCCGAGGGAGTCACGTCGGGCTGCTCATCGCCCACTCACGCCAGGCCGCCCGAAGCAAACGAAGCAGATTCTCCGCGAACCGTCGGCTATCGCCGAGCGACGACGAGGCCACCCGCTCGCGCAGGCCGGCCCGGAGTTCGGCGAGCTTCGGCAGGTCGCCGGCTAAACGGATCGCCCGCTCGACATAATCGGCCGCGCTCTCCGCGATCGACTCGGTCAGCCCGACGTTGGACAGGTGACTGAGAGAGTGGCGGCCGATGAACGCTTCCCCCGGGAGCGTGACGACGGGAACGCCCATCCACAACGCTTCCGCCGTGGTCGTGCAGCCCGTGTACGGGAACGGGTCGAGCGCGATGTCGATGTCATGATACATGGCCAACAGGTCCGGCGCGCGGCCGCGAAGTTCCACCCGCCCGGCGTCGATCCCGTGCCCGCCGAAGAGCGCCGCCATTCGGCCGGAGACCGTCGCGTCGTCCATCACGCGGTATTGCAGCACGAGTCGCGACGCGGGCAATCGCCGCAGAATCTCCGACCAGACGGCGACGACCGCCGGGCCGATCTTCGCGGGGTTGTTAAAACTGCCGAAGGTCACGTGCCCCCGCCGCAACGCCGGCAGCGGCGAAATTGGCGGCGCGTCGCCCGGCAGCGTGTAGCACAGGAACCCTTCCGGCATCAGCAGCGGCCGCTCGCTGTAATACCGCTCCGCCTCGGGCGGAATCAGATATCGGTCGGTCAGGATGTAATCGATCGCGGTCAGCCCCGTCGTGTCGGAGTAACCGCACCAGGTCACCTGGATCGGGGCCCGCTTGCGGGCGAAGACCAAGAGGCGGTTATGGGCCGTGTGCCCGGCGAGATCGAAGAGGACGTCGATCCGGTCACGGCGAATTTGCTCGGCCAAGCGATCGTCGGCCCAGCCAAACACATCCCGCCACTCTGCAGAAGCGGCGCGGAACCGGGCCGTCACGGCGTCGGGCGTCGGCCAGTCGTTGTAACAGATCGCCTCCGCCTGCCCGTGGTCCAAGTTCTCCAGAAAGCTGATGACGAAGTTGGAGGTGGCGTGGCGGCGTAAATCCGGTGAGACGAAGCCGAGTCGCAGCCGACGCTTCGGCTCGCGGGTGTTTTCGTGTGGCCGCCAGGTGGCGCGGAGGGGCGCGGCGTGGCGCCGCTCATATTCGGCGTGAGCCTCGGACAATTCGCGGAGCGTCACCCCGGGTTGATAGTGCAGCGTGAGCAGGAAATTGCTGTGAACGCCTGCAAGGTCCGGCCGCAGTTGCAGCGCCCGCCGGTAGCAGTCCATCGCCGCATCGACCTCGCCTTGCTCGACCAGCGCCGCACCGAGGTTCGAATAGACCTCCGCGGAATCGGGCATTTGGAGCAGAGCCTGCCGGAAGCTGTCGATCGCGTCGGCCAGGCGTCCGTGGTCTTTGAGGAGGCTGCCGAGATTGTTCAGAGCTTCCCCGTAACCCGGTCGGTGCCGCAAGGCTTCGCGAAAACTCGCCACGGCGGCGTCGAAGTTGCCCTGGACCTTCAAGACGTTGCCGAGGTTGTAATGGGCGTCGGCGTAGCTCGGCCGAATTTGGATCGCCCGGCGGTAGCTGACCGTCGCGTCGTCGAATCGGCCCTGTGCCTGCCGAACGAGTCCGAGGTTGTTGTGCGCTTCTGCCACATTCGGCATTTGCTGCAGCGCCCGCTCGTAGCAGACGGCGGCTTCGTCAGTCCGCCCGAATCGCAAAAGGGCGTTACCGAGGTTGTTATGACCGGCCGGCAAGTCCGGCCGCAACCGCACGGCCTCACGGCAATGGTGGACGGCGTCGTCGAGTCGGCCGATTTGGGTGAGCGTGTGACCCAAAACTGCGTGGGCCTCGGCGAACTCGGGGCGCAACCTCACGGCCTGATCGTAAGAGGCTGCGGCGTCGATCAGCCGGCCTAGCGCCGCCAGGATCAAACCGAGGTCGGCGTGCCAGGCGGCGTTCGTCGGCGACCGCGCGATTGCTTGCCGGACCAGTTGCGCGGCCGCGTCCAAATGACCGGATTGATACGCGAGGCCGCCGAGAAGATGCAAAGCCTCGGCGTGGCTCGGGTCGGCCCGTAGGACCTGTCGGCAATGCGATTCGGCCGCGGGCAAGTCCCCCGCCTGGAGGTTCAGCCGGGCCAGGGCGAACAGTTCCGCGGTCGTCGGCATGACACCTTCCCGAGCGGAATCATTGCGAGGGAGAAATCAGCCACTCGCGCCGGCGGACAGTTTCCGCGACCCGTCCGAATACCGAATCCCAGTCTCCCGACTTTTCCTGGCGAAACAGCCGCACATTGGGATACCACGGGCTGTCCTCGCGATCGATGAGCCACCGCCAATCCGCGACCCTGGTCAAGAGCACCCAAACCGGGATACCCATCGCGCCGGCCAAGTGGGCGACGGCGGTGTCCGGCGAGATGACCAGGTCGAGGTCTTTCATGACCGCTGCGGTATCCATGAACGCCCCGTTCGCCTCGTCCAGATCACTCCCGAGTTGCGTCACGGCGAACGGGCAGGCGGCCAATTGCTCGGCGCCCGGGCCTTTTTGCAGGCTGACGAGTTGTACGCCGGGCAGCCGTGCGATCGTTCCGAAGCGGGCCAGCGAAAACCAGCGGTGTTCCGAAACTCCGGGCATCGGGTTGCCCTGCCAGCAAATGCCGATCTTCAACCGCGCCGGCCCGTTCAGTCGGTCTCGCCACTGACGGATCAGGTCGTCCCGGGCGAAGAGGTAGGGCACGTCCGCGGGAATGTTGTGCACCCTCGTGCCCAGAAGTCGAGGCAACGAGAACAACGCGGCGTGAACGTCAAACGACAGCGGGCTCTCGCCCCGGGCGACCAGCTGCTCGATCCCGGGACATGTACTCAGTAATGGTATCAGCGACCGTTGACACTCAAGAATGAGTCGCAGTCCCTGACGCCGAATGATCGGGGCGTAGCGAATCATCAGCAGCGTATCGCCGATCCCGTGCTCGACGTGCAATAGCAATGTGCCGCCCGGTAACGGCCGGCCGTCCCATTCGGGCTGGGAAAATCGTTTCGGCTTGAGGCGGTCGCTGATCGAGACGCTTCGCTCGTAATAGGCAAAGCCCGCCTCGAAGTCGCCGGACTTCAAGTGGGTCAGCCCGAGGTTTTTGTGCGCGTCGGCATATTCCGGACTAAGACGCAGGGCGTTTCGAAAGCAGTGCACGGCGTCGTCGATCTTGCCTTCTTCCAACCAGACATTGCCGAGGTTGTTGTGCGCCTCGGCGAGATCCGGTTTTGCTCGGAGTGCTTGCTGATAGGAGGCGGCCGCCTCGGCCGTCTTTCCCAGCCGCAACAGGACGTTTCCCAGGTTATTGTGACCCGCGGGAAGGTCCGGCCGCAGCCGAATGGCCTCTCGGCAATGGCGAACGGCGTCGTCGACACGGCCC
>DATJGQ010000638.1:0-5206 GCA_035494815.1 Gemmataceae bacterium | reverse complement strand
CTGGCCAGAGAGGTCGATCCACAGGTGTTCGTCGCCGCGCCGCGACAGAACTTTATCGACGAACTCGTGCTGAAAAAGCTGGCGGCTCTTCGCATTCCGCCGTCGCCGGCGTGTGACGAACGCGAGTTCATCCGCCGAGCGTTTCTCGACTGCGTCGGGGCACTGCCGTCCGTCGACGATGTGACCGCGTTCAGCGCCGATCGGTCCGCGGACAAGCGGGCGAAACTTATTGATCGCCTGCTCGAGCGTACGGAGTTCGTGGACTATTGGACGTACAAGTGGAGCGAGCTGTTGCTCGTCTCGTCGCGGAAGATGCAGCCGCCGAACATGTGGGCGTACTACCGCTTCGTGCGTCAGGCGGTCGCCGAGAACCGGCCGTGGGACCGCTTCGCCCGCGACGTGCTCACCGCCCACGGGAGCACGCTCGAAAACGGCGCCGCCAACTATTTCTTGCTGCACCCGGACGTTTCCGAACTCACCGAGACGACGTCGCTGACGTTCATGGGGCTGTCCATCGCCTGCGCGAAGTGCCACAATCATCCGCTGGAGAAATGGACGCAGGACCAGTACTGGGCGTTCGCCAACCTGTTCAGCCGCGCGGGAATCAAAAACGGCGACCGCACGAACGAGCAGTTCGTCCAGACCCAGCCGGTCGGGGAGGCGCCGCATCTCCGCAAGGGTGTCGCGATGCCGCCCGCGCCTCTCGACGGCAAGCCGCTGCCGCTCGAAAGTCCAACCGACCGCCGCGGGTACTTTGCCGACTGGCTGACCGCGCCCGAGAACCCGTACTTCGCCAAGGCGCTCGTGAACCGGGTGTGGCGGAACTTCCTCGGCCGCGGACTGGTCGAGGCCGAGGACGACCTGCGGCAGACCAACCCGCCGACCAATCCGGAACTGCTCGACGCGCTGGCGAAGGACTTTGTCGCCCACAAGTACGACGTCAAGCACGCGATCCGCACGATCATGCTGTCGGCGACGTACCAGCGGTCGTCGACGCCGGTGCCGGGCAACGAGTCGGACGACCGCTTTTATTCGCATTACCTGATCCGCCGGCTGCCGGCCGAAGTGATTCTCGACGCGTATTCGCAAGTGACGGGCGTGCCGACGCCGTTCGATCAGATCCGGGCCGGCGGCAGCGGCGCCCCGCAGGCGCCGACGAACAATTACCCGCTGGGCACGCGGGCGCAACAGTTGCCCGACACGCAACTGATCTCGCGGTTCCTCGATGCGTTCGGACGGGCGCAACGGGCGCAAACCTGTTCATGCGAACGCACGCAGGACGCGAGCGTCCCACAGGCGTTACACCTGAACAACGGACAGACGCTCAACGACAAGTTGCGGTCGAAGGACTCGCTCGTGGCCAAGTGGCTGGCGGCGAACGCGACGGATAAAACCGTCGTGGGCGACCTGTTCCTGCGAGCCCTGGCCCGCGAGCCGTCGGCCGACGAAATGAAGAAACTTCTCGCGGTTCTTGCGGACGCCGCGGGCGATCGCCGGGAGGGTCTCGAGGATCTCGCCTGGGGCGTACTGACCGGACGGGAGTTTCTCTTCAATCGTTGAGAGCGATGCGCACCGCTGGCCCGATCATCGTGTTGGCGCTCATGTCGGCCGGCGCCGCCCCGCCGGCGCCGGTGACCGCGCTCCAATACGCCCCGGATGGCAAGCTTCTCGCGGCCGGCGGATACCGGGAAATTCTGTTCGTCGACCCGGCGAGCGGGGATGTCGCGGGCAATTTGAAGAGCCTGTCCGGGCCGGTCACCGCGCTCGCGTATTCTACGGACGGGCGGCGATTCGCCGTCGCCGGCGGGGGTCCGGGGAAAGCGGTTGAGTTGCGTCTTTACCCCGTGACCGGCGGGCGACCGGCACCGACGGCCGCTCACCCTCTGCCCGCCCATCAGGACGCGATCTACGGCCTTACGTTCAGTCCCGAAGGAAAGACGATCGTCACCGCCAGCTACGATCGCAAGGTCAAGCTATGGGACGCGATCGGTGGCACGGAACTGAGCACGTTGCAGGACCACAGCGACGCCGTCTATGGCGTCGCATTCAGCCCCGACGGCAAGCTACTCGCGACCGCGGCGGCGGATCGCGCGGTGAAAGTGTGGGACGTCGCGAGCGGCAAACGGCTACTCTCGCTCGGCGAGGCGACCGATTGGCTCTATGCGGTCGCCTGGCATCCCGACGGCCGCCGGCTCGCGGCGGCGGGCGTCGATCGCAACATCCGCATCTGGGAGGTCTCGCCGACCGAAGCCCGGCTTGTCCGTACCGCGTTCGCTCACGAAGGGCCGGTCATCAAGCTCGCGTTCAGCGGCGACGGGCACACGCTCTACTCGCTCAGCGAAGATCGCGTGGCCAAAGCGTGGGACGCGGCCGAGCTCGTCGAGCGCTGGCATTCGGAGAAGTTCGCCGACACGCCGCTAAGCCTTGCGCTGAGGCCGGACGGCAAACAGTTGGCCGTCGGACGATACGACGGGGTGCTCGTACTCCTGGACGCGGCCACGGGCAAAGTTCAGTCGCAGCCGCTGCCGGTGAAGCCGAAGCCGCCGCAGGTTACGAAAGTAACGCCCGATTTCGGCCCGCGTGGCCGGAAGATCGCGCTCACGATCGCGGGCAAAGGCCTGGACGCGGTCACGTCGGTCACGGCGGACGTGGCGGGCGTCGTCGCAACCCTCCGGCCCCGCGGCGATCAAACTACCGGCTCGGCCGAAGAATTGACTGTCGATTTGCGGCTGCCGTCGACGTTGCCCGCGCGCGTCGTCAAGCTCACGCTCAAGTCGCCGGGCGGGACGGCGACGGCGACGTTCACCGTCGATCTGTTTCCGGCAGTGACGTCCCGCGAAGCGAACGATTCGCCGAGCCGCGGGCAAGATGTGTCGCTCGATTCGACAGTCATCGGTGCGCTCGAACGCATGGGCGACGTGGATTTCGTCCGGTTTAACGCGAAGGCCGGGCAGCCGGTCGGGGCGCAGGCGTTCGTGCCGCCGGGGTCGAAGCTCGAGGCGGTCCTCGAGTGTTACGGCCCGGACGGGCGAATCCTCGTCGAGAGCACGAACGGGTCGCTGGGAGTGACGTGTCCGACCGACGGCACGTACGCCCTGGGGATTCGCGACCGCGATTACCGCGGCGGGTCGGGATTCGGATATCGGCTGCACGTCGGAACCGTGCCGGTGGCAACCAGCGTCTACCCGCTCGGGTTGCAGCGCGGTACGAAGCGAGAGTTTCACGTCCGAGGGGTCTTTCTCGGGTCAGAAGCCGTAAGCGTCGAGTCACCGGCCGATGCAGAAATCGGGTCGAAACTGCCGGTGCCGGTGTCCTCACCGCACGGGCCGGTGTTGGGCGCGCCGACGGTCATCATCGGCGAGTTTCCGGAGGCGGGCGACGCCGCGAGCGATCTGCCCGTCCCCGGCACCGCGAACGGCCGACTCGGACACGCCGGCGCGACTCGGGAATGGACGTTCGCCGCTAAGAAAGGTCAGAGGCTCGTCGTCGAAGTCGCCGCCCGCCGGCTCGGATCGCCGCTCGATCCGTACGTGGAGGTGCTCGACGAACAAGGCCGGCCGGTACTGCGGGCCGTGCTCCGTTGCGTCGCCCGGCAGTTCGTCACCTTCCGCAATCACGACTCGGGCACGCCCGGCATCCGCCTGGAGGCGTGGCCGGACCTCGCCGTGGACGACTACATCCTGATCGGCAACGAACTCATGCGGATCGCCGCGCTGCCGAAGAACCCGGACGACGATTGCCAGTTCTATAGCGTTGGGGGTCAGCGGCTGGCGTTCCTCGATACTACGCCCGAGGCGCACGCGAACGGCGTTCCACTCTATAAGGTGTCGATCCACTCGCCGGGGACGACGTTTCCGCCGAACGGGCTGCCGGTCGTGCCGCTATATTACCGCAACGACGACGGCGGCCCCGGTTACGGCAAAGACGCGCGGCTCTTCTTCGACCCGCCGGCGGACGGGACGTATCGCGTTCGCGTCGGCGGAAGTGCCCTTACCCCCGTCCCGTCTCTCGCAAAGCAGGGCGAGGGAGGACCGGGTCATGCGTTTCGCGTGACGGTCCGCCCGCCACAACCGGACTTCAAGCTCGCGCTCGGGAACGGGTCCCCAAAGGTATGGCGCGGTGGGGCGGTGCCGGTCGGCGTAACCTTGACACGGTTTGACGGCTATCAGGGACCCGTTGATGTGGCGCTTGATGGACTGCCGCCGGGCTTTCATTCCGCGCCGACGCGCGTCGACGCCGACCAGTACACGACGACGCTCGCGGTCTGGGCCGACGCCGACGCGAAGGACCCACCGGCCGAGGCGAAACTGCGGCTCGTCGGCCGGGCGAAGATCGACGGCCAATCCGTCGAGCGCGAAGCGACCGGCGGGCGGCCGACGGTCGTCGAGCCGGCGGACATTGTGACCATGACCGGCCAAGCGGAGATCGCGATCATCCCAGGCCGCGAGACCCTTTTGGACGTTTCGATCGAACGACGCAACGGCTTCAAGGGCCGTGTCCCGATCGAAGTTCGCGGATTGCCGCATGGCGTCCGCGTACTCGACATCGGACTCAACGGCATCCTGATCACCGAGCGCGAGACCAGCCGGCGGTTCGTTCTCTATGCCGAGCCGTGGGTGAAGCCGACGGTCCATCCGATCGTCGTGCTGGCCACTCACGAAGGCAAGAAGACCGAGCACGCGGCGGCGGCCGTCATGTTGCGAATCGCGTCAGAGCCGCGACCGTGAGGGAGCGGGCGCATGTCCCCTCCCTCACGGTCGCGGCTCTGATGAGCGATATCAGACTTCGCCGACGGCCTCGCCGCCGAGCATCGTGCCGAGCGCCTGCCACACCGTCGAGGCGATGCCGTTGGTGTAAAACCGCACGCTTCGGTCCGACATGACCGCGACCGGGACGGAGCCAAGCCTGATGCTAGCCGCTGCGGCCGCGGCAGGCTAATTTCAACCCGAAGAAATGCGACGGGGCCGGACGCCGTGACGCCCGACCCCGTGAGAGTGCCGAAGACAGGACTTGAACCTGCACGCCCTTGCGGGCACCAGGCCCTCAACCTGGCGCGTCTGCCAATTCCGCCACTTCGGCAAGGTCGGCCAACCGTCAGGATAGTCGAAGCCGGAGTCGGACTCAAGCCCCCGGTTCTACCGTCGGCCGACCATTCTGGTGTGGTTCCGATGACTGCCCGTAACTATGATGGAGGGGCCAAGCCGCC
>DATJGQ010000637.1:0-5482 GCA_035494815.1 Gemmataceae bacterium | reverse complement strand
CGCCTCCGGGTACAAGCACTCCGGCTCACCCTGCCCGGGGACTGATAGCCACAGCCCCGGCCGCGCCCCGTTCACGTGCACCTGCCCGCCCGGACGGCCTGCCGCGTGCGCACGCAAGATCGCTTCGAGCGACTGAACCGCCGCGACGACGTTCCGGTCCGCCGACACGTCGTTGTAGCTCAGTGCCCGCATCTGCGCCAACCGCTCGTTTCGTTTTTCGGCCGGCCCGCCGAACTCGACGAAGGCGAGTTCCTCGAAAAACCGCTCGATGATCTCGATGCCGTAGCCGCGCTGCGAGCGGGCGCCCCACGGCTCGACGAAGGTGCCGTTATAGTGATGGTTCGGCGTGTACTTGAGTTCCCCGGGCGTCATCCCCTCGACGGTGACCTCGACGCCGCGCTTGCGCTGATGCGCGGCCCAGACGCCGTTGTCGAACCGGAATTGCACCTCTTGATCGACGTACCCGGGGAAGTTGTCCGGCGTCACCCAACTGGTGTGAATGTCGAACGCCGCCTCGCGGAAGTCCGGGTGGGCGTACACCACCTGCATTTGCACCGAGTCCCACGTCGGCCCGTCGACATGCCCGACCAGGCCGCGCTGCCCATTGGCCGAAACGCGGATGAGCTTCCATGCCGGCCCGAAGCTGAAGTCGATCAGTTTGAGGTAATGGACCGCGACGTACGTCCCCGGGTTGCGGCCGGTGATCCACTCGGCGAACTGTTGGCCGCTGATCGACTTCGGCTCCAGCAGGGAACAGTAGCCGTTGTTGACGTGCCTGAGCACGCCGTTGACGACGTGCGTCCGCAGCTTCTTGTGATCCGGATCGGCGAGCTTGTGGTAGACGATCTTGGCGAGCACGCCCTTTTGCCTGGCCAGGGCGGTTAAGTGATCGAGTTCCTGGAGGCTGAGCACGGACGGCTTCTCGATCAGGACGTGCTTGCCGGCCTCAAGCGACTGTCGGGCGATGTCGAAATGACGATCGTCCGGGGTGGCGATGCAAACGGCGTCGAGCGGTCCTTTGAGCATCTCGGGGACCGCGTGCGGGCCGGCGAAGCTGGCGAACGCCGCCAGGCGGCCGGCGGAGTTCTTGCGATACTGCTCGGCCCGCGACCCCGTCCGGCTGGCGACCGCGGCGAGTTCGACCTCGACCAGGCCGAAGTCGCGGCGGAAGAGCCCGTCGGCGTGCAGGTGCTCGAACGCCGGTCGGTAGGTGTCGTCGAAGATCATCCCCAGGCCGACCATGCCGGCCCGGAGCTTTCGCGGCGGGGCATTCGCGTTCATGAGCGGTATCTTACTGGACGCGCCCGTCCTGTGAAACCCGCTGGAAAAACGATACCGCAATTAAACATAAGGGCCGTTATCGGACGTTGGCCGAATCCCGCTCGCGCGGATCCGTTCGCCGGCCAACGTCCGATAACAGCCGTTATGTTTAGTTGTCCATAGGCGCGTGCGTCTGAACGGTTTGCCGTCGAAACAGCGCCCGCACGAGCAGGTACACCAGCAGGCCCATCGGCCCGAAGAGCAACGTCAGAACCAGCACCGGGCTCATTACCCACGCGGTGATTTGTCGCTCGCGGCTGTCGCGGTACTCCCAGCGGCCGACGAACAGGTCGAAGGCGAGGAAATGAATCCAGGCGAGCAGGGCCCATTCCTGACGGCCGAGCACCTCGGCGAGGCGGGTGAGCGTCGGCGGCTCCGGGGTGGCAATGAGAGTCGCCAGGTCGTTCCGCTGCAGGACCAGAAGGACCGCGTACGCCGCCAAGAGCGGCATCAGCACGACCCTGCCCCGCATGACCCGCTGCGTGCCGCGCCAGTGCGGGAAAACGATCATCAGGAACCAGAACGGCAGCGGCAGCAGGTTGACGAGCAGGAAGAGCGATTCGAGGGTCGGCTTCACGACGAAGCGACTCCGTTCGTGGCCGCCTCGCCGTTGTTGCCGACGGCCGGGCCCTCGTCAAAGACGCCCATGGCCCGAAAACGGCCGTATCGCGCGGCGAGCAATTCCTCGGCGGGGACCCGCCGCAACTCGCGGAGATAACGAAGGAGATAGGTCTTGAGCGTGTTGCCCATCGCCCTCGGGTCGCGGTGGGCCCCGCCGAGCGGCTCGGGGATGACGTCGTCGATCACGCCCAGCCGGTGCAAGTCCTTGGCCGTCATCCGCAGCGCCTCGGCGGCGAGAGGCTTGGTCGTGTCGTCGGCCGTCTTCCAGAGAATGCCCGCGCACCCCTCGGGGCTAATGACCGAGTAGTAAGCGTGCTCCAACATGCTCACCCGGTCGCCGATGCCGATGCCGAGAGCACCCCCCGACCCGCCTTCCCCGATGACGACGCACACTACCGGCGTCGGCAGTCGCGACATCTCGAGGATGCTGGTCGCGATCAGTTGCGCCTGCCCGCGCTCCTCCGCGCCGATGCCCGGGTAAGCGCCGGGCGTGTCGATCAGGCAGATGACCGGGAGGCGGAACTTCGCCGCGAGCCGCATCTTCTGCATCGCCTTGCGGTACCCTTCCGGGTGCGCGCAGCCGTAGAAGCACTCGCTCCGTTCTTTGAGCGTGTGCCCCTTTTGATGGCCGACGAGTAAAACGCGGATGTCGCCGAGCCGGGCGAACCCGGTCCGCAGCGCCCGGTCATTGCCAAACGCCCGGTCGCCGTGCAGCTCGACGAACTCTTCAAAGATGAGGTCGATGTAATCGCCGAGTTGGGGCCGACCCTGGATGCGCGACAGCTCGACCGTCTCCCAGGCGGTCAGGTTGGAGTACTTCTTGCGCTTGAGCGCGGTCAGTTCGCGGCGGATGCGGCGGATCTCGTTGTGATCGGCCGCCGTCGGCGCGGACTTGTTCTCCAACTCTGCGAGGATGTCCTCGAGGTCGTAGATTTCTTTCTCGAACGCCAGGCGGCGGGTCGGGGGCATGGAGACACCGGGAGCGCGACGAGGCTTTCCCGGTCTAGTCTAGCTGCCCCGGCGGCCTTTTCCAGGCGAGCCCGTCAGCCCTCCCCTGCCTGTCGGGCCGGCTGCCCTTTGAGGATGCGCATGTTCCGCATCTGCATGAGCACGTCGTGGAAGTCCCGCGGCCGGTCTTCCTTCTTTTTCTCCAGCATCCTCAGGATCAGCGCGGCGAAGTCTTCGGTAATGTCCGGGTTATATTGCCGGGGGGTGGCCGGCTTTTCCTTGATGTGTTTGGTTAGCAGGTCCTGATTGCTCATGCCGCGGAATGGCGGACGGCCCGTTAACACTTCGTAGCAGGTGGCGCCGAAACTGTAGATGTCCGCCCGGCCGTCGAGGATCTGGCCGCGGATCTGTTCAGGGGACATGTAGCTGCGGGTCCCCATCGCGGTCTTTTTGCGGGTAAACAGTTTCGCCAAACCCGTCGGCGGTCGGTACGCGATCGCGAAATCGATGATCCGCACGTCGCCCAGGCCGTTGACCAGAATGTTCGCCGGCTTGACGTCACGGTGGACGTAATGACTGGCGTTCATGTAGGCCAAACCGGTCGCCGTCTGTTTGAAGATCTTCTCGATATGCTGGCGGATGAAGTCCTGCTGCTTAAGCTGCAGCCGCGTCCGCAGCGACCCGGACGGGAAGAACTCCATGACGAAGTACGGCAACTTCGGGTCGCGGTTGATATGCAGGATTTTGATGATGTTCGGGTGCGCGAGCTTCTGGCCGACCGACGCCTCGTAAAAGAGCAGCCGCCGGTGCTCGGGCTCTTTCGCCTTCTCCGGCAACAGAATCTTCATCGCGAAGTGGCGGAGGCTCGTTACCTCGACGACTTCGAAGACCTGCGAACTCTGGCCGGTCTGCAGAAGGTTTTGAACGCGGTAGTTACCGATCTGTTCATTGTCCACGCCGGGCCCTCCCCCGCGGCCAGCCGTCACCAGTATTCCTCGAAGTGGATGTTACCACGGAAATTCGCCGACGGGTTATCGCTTTGGAACCCGAACCGCGTTTCCAGGACTTCAACCGCCCCGACCGGCGCCGGGTACGACCGCTCGCCGGTCACCGGGTCCTTGACTTTCACCCCGATCATCTTCGGGTTGCCGCAGAGATACACGTGCGTCGTTCGCGGATCGAGCTTCGCGCCGACGACCTCCTCCATGCGGCCGCTTGTGAGCAGATCTTGGATGTGGAATCTCTTCCCGGTTGATTCGGGCTCGCGGGTCGTCAGCGGCAAGTAGGTGTAGTTGCGAAAGTCGCGGGCGAGTCGTTCGTGCGTTTTTAGGTATCCGAGGTCGGCCCGACGGCGCCCGCAGCAAACGGACACGATCCGGCCGCGATGGCCGGATTTGAGCAGTTGCCAGAGCATGTAGTTGTGCGGCGCTTCGCCGGTACCCGTCGAGAGGAAGAGTACGGTATCTGTCGGCTTGACACCCTCGAGTGTGAAATGACCGGCGAACCGCTCGCCGATCTGCAGTCGGTCGCCCTCGCGGAGCATGAAGAGCCGCGGGGTCAGGCCGGGGGCTCCGGCCGGGTCCTGAACGTCACGGACGAGGACGACATAGAACTCCAGCCAGTCAACCTTTTCGAGGTCGAGCAGCCCGCCGTCGTCGCCGACGATCGGACAGCTCATCGAGTAGGCGCGGCGGATGAGCCGCCGCTCCTCCCCTTCCCCGAGAGTTTCTTCCTGGCAACCTGGGAAGCGCGGCTCCCATTTGCCGAGACCGAGCGTCGTGTATTGGCCCGGCTCGTGCGGCGGCAGCCCGAAGTCGGGCCGGACACGCAAGATCATGAGGTCGGGGTTCGCCCGCCGCAGATAGACGACCGTCCCGTTGTAGCGCCGGCGACGAAGCTCGGCGATCTCTTCGGGAGTCATGCCGCCAGTATAACGCGGTGAGTGGTTAGTGGTGAGTGGTGAGTGGTATTTGGTGTTTGGTGTGTGGTGTGTGGTGGTTAGTGTTTGGTGTTTGGTGTTTGGTAGTTGGTGGTTGGTGGTTGGTGGTTGGTGGTTGGTGAACCGGTTCGAAACACCAAACACCAAACACCAAACACCAAACACCAAATACGAACTTACGTCGGTTGCGGGTCCGGCGGCACGAAGATCGGGTCGGAGACCGACCCGGCCGGTTTGGGCGGCAGGAAGACCACGTCGTTGGAAGGCATTGGCAACAGTCCGAACCCGAAGGAGGCTCCGCCGACGCCGCCCGGGAACGACCCGGCCGTAAAGGCGATGAAGCTGTCGATCGGGTTGCGCGGGTCCTGGGCGCCGGGGACCGTTGGCCCGAGGACCGGGAAAGGCGTCGGCGTGCCGTTGATTGTGACGCGGATGACGCCGAGATTGTCGAAGATCTCCACCCGCGGCCCGCGCGACGGGAGGTTCTGTCCGCCGCCGGCGGCGATCAGGTACTGCGCACGGGACGTGTCACCGCTGCCGTTGAACAGGAGGGCGGACACCCCGGCCAGGATTTCGCCGCGGTATTGCGGGTCGATCGCGCCGTCGAAGAACGGCACGTCCACCGTGCTCTGGTAATTGCCGAGCGGGTTGTTC
>DATJGQ010000636.1:0-4772 GCA_035494815.1 Gemmataceae bacterium | reverse complement strand
GGCCTCCGTCTTCTCCCCGAGCGGCACCTCGGCCGCGACGCGCCTCGCCGTCAGGTCGAGGACCGAGACGGAGTCGGAGAACGTGTTGGCCACGAAGGCGTGCCGGCCGTCCGGGCCGACGGCCACCGCGGTCGGCCCCCGGCCCACGCCCAGCCGGTCCCAGCCGCCGTCCCGCCGCCCGCCGACCGCCACCTCGCCCACCCCCGCCAGGGCGAGCACGACGACCCGGTCGTCGCCGATCGGTACCTGCAGGCGCGGGGCAAATGGCAGGGACACGGACGCGCCGACGCGCGGCTCGGCTGACGCGGACAGGTCGATAACGATCAGTCGCCGCGGCCAGAGAGCGACAACCGACGCACGGGAGCCTGCGACCGCCACGCCGACCGGGCCGGGACCGACGGCCAACCGTCGGGACACTTTGAGGCCGGCCCCGTCGCGGCGCAGCACAACCAACTCGCCGGCCTCTTCGTCCACGGCGAGGAGGTGCATGCCGTCCGGCATGGCGACGAGGTCCGCGACCGTGCGGCCGACCGGGATATCGGCCACGACGCGGCCGGCGGCGGTGTCGATGACAGCGACGCAGCCGTTGCGATTGCCGACGAACAACCAGCGGCCGGCGTCGGCCAGCGCCAGGGCCACCGGCCGTCTCAGCCCTGATCGTGCGGGTTCGTTCGGCGGCCTGCCCAACGTCAGACCGACGAGCAGGGCGCCGACGCAGGCCGCACACACGAGTATCCGCATCACTTGCCCCCGCATGCAGGCGCGGCCTTGAGCTCCTCGCGGAGTAGTTCCAGGGCGCGGTCCAACTGCGGGTCCTCCGGCGGCTTTCCGACGGCGCCGGCGGGCGGATCTGGCTCTTCCTTGGCCGTCATCCAGGCGAGGACCGCGTGGTCCTGTTCCTCGGTCATCGCGACCTCGTGATCGGGCCATACCGGCCAGCGCCAGCCGCGGGACTTGTCCGCCCGCTCGAGCCGCCCGGACAGGACGGTGACGGAGCCCATCCCGTCCGGCAGCGCGACGAGTTGGCGGACGGAGCCGTCGCCGCCGGCCGGATAGCCGATCACCGTGGCCCGGCGGTTATCCTGGAGCGCCGCCAGGACCGCCCCCAGGGCGTTGCCGTCGCTGCCGCCCGCGAGCACCGCCAGCGGCATTCCGCGGAACAGGCAGTCGCGGTCGGCCCGGTACTCCGTCTTCACGTCGCCCCGGCCGCGGACCGTCCACATCAGTCCGCCGTCGAGCAGTCCGTCGGCGACGAGGGCGGCGTGGTGCAGCCCGCTGCCGGCGCTATGTCGCACATCGAGGACCAGCGCCTTTACCCCGTCGGCGCGCAGCCGCCGCTCGGCCTGCCGCAGCTCGTGCAGCGTGCTGACGCTGATCGATTTGAGCCAGAGGTAGCCGATCCCGGCGTCGGGGTCGGCGCGGTAATCCCAGTCCTCCCCGTTTCGGACGTAGCCGAACACCGAGTCGAACGGCACCACGCCGCGGGTCAGGTTCAGCTTCCGCGATTCGACCTCGCCGGGCTGTTTGACCACGATCGTAAACTTCGATCCTTCCGCGCCGCGGGCCCATTCGACGACCGTTCCGACGGGCACGCCACGGGTGTCCTTGCCGTCCACCTCGAGCAGCAGGTCGCCGGCCTTGACCCCGCCGAGGTGCGCCGGGCCGCGGCGGAGGGGCGTGATCGTCGGCCGCCGCTCGGCGTCGTCCGTGGAGACCTTGATGCCGATGCCAACGTAACGGTTGTTATTGATCTGCTCCATGACCTTGACGGACTTCTCCGGCCGCACTTCCGGCTTGCCGGGGATGCTGCTGAGGAGGGACTCGAAGAGGAAAGCCGCGAGATTGTCGGCGGCGAGCTTCTTCTCTCCTCCGTCCGCGGGCCAGACGTCGCGGACCAGTGTGCGCAGTTGCTCCTCGCTGGCAACGGCGGCAGCCCGGTCGGCGAGGTCTGCGGGTGCCGGAATGCCGGCCGCCTTGAGCATGCCGCGGACGGCGGCCGCGATCAGGTCGGCTCGCGGCGGCGGTGCGAGGTGATGCTTTTCCACCGCGTCGAGCACCGCCCAGACCCGCTTGGCCACGTCGTCGGCCGGCGGCGTCCGCGCGGCGAGTATGCCGGCGGCGAGCGTGCCGCCCAGGAGCATCGTTGCGGCGAGGAGTCTGATCGGCGTCATCGGTCGCCCTTTCCTGAAAGCGCTTCCGCCGCCTTCTATAGCCGGCCTGTTGACTCCAGGCTATCGTCGTTGACCCGTGAATGTAGCAGTATCTCATATTTGAGAGGTTGTTTCGTTTTTCGTTCTGGCGTTTATAGGGGTGGGGTCTGGCGAACGAATTGGAACGCACAGAACGAATCTGAACGAAACTGAACGAATCAAAACGAATTCACGGCGTTCAGAACAAATCGGACGCACGCTCCGCGGCTCCGAAAGCCCGCACGCCGCTGCGATCACCCGCGCCCTTTGCGGCCCAATGGGAGATTTGCCTGGGGCCCGACTCCCTGTTGCACATTGTCGGTGTGGTTCTGCGCGCTCAACGGAGTCTCGAGGTGCCACGGGCTGGCGTTGTCCGTGTTTCGTCGGGGGGCTACCATAGCGTGCCTCCGGTCGCCCGGAAGGAGATTCGGGTCATGTTCAGGACATTGGTGGGTCCCGTCAGCCTTCTGGCCCTTCTCATGGCGGGGCTGTACACGGTGTCGGCCCAAGACAACGCGTACAAACCGGCGCCGATCCCACGAGAAACGGCGGAGCCGCCGGGCGCAGCCCCGTCGCCATTGGTCGTGCCGCCTGGACCATCGCCAGTGCCGGCGCCGTCAGTCGAGCAGATGCTGCAACGGCTGGCCCAGATCAAGGAACAGCGCCGTCAGCTTGAGCAACAGGAAAAGGAGCTTGTCGACCAGTTACGGACCGCGATCAAGCAACAGACAGACAAGCTCAAAGCACTCGGCTACGAACTTGTGCCGCAACCGGACGGACGATTGCAACCACCGGCCGACCCCATCCCACAACCGGCCGCGCCGGCCAACCCCGCGATCCCGCCGCCGGTGGCCCCGACGCCTGGTGGCCGGTTAGGATAGCCGCCTCGGCTGCCCGGGCCGATCAGAAGGAAAAGGACTCATCCACATATATATGCATGGATGGCCGTCCGTTCACTCGTCGCCAGGCCGGGCCAGGAGGTGATCGATGGCGCGTCGTTGTGGAACAGTTGCGGCTGTGATTCTGCTGCTCGCCGGTTGCGGCAAGAAGGCGCCGGTGGACAAAGTGACGCCCGTCGCCCACGATGACCCGCGGATGAACGCCGCGATGGCCAAGGCCCGGTCTATCGTTGGCACCTTCATTTCCGCACTCCAGTCGCCGAAGGCCGGTCAGTCCGGCTTTTCCGTCAAGATGGAGTTCACCGAGGGCAAGAATGTGGAACACATGTGGCTCACATCGCTCAGTTACGACGGCCGGATCTTTCAGGGGACCGTCAACAATCAGCCGGCGAAGGTCAAAAGCGTCAAGATCGGCCAGACGGTCACGGTCGAGCGGGCCAAGATCTCCGACTGGATGTTCATCGAGAACCGTAAGCTGGTCGGCGGGTATACGCTCCGAGCGCTGCGAGAGACGTTGCCGCCCGACGAGCGGGCGAATTTCGACAAGAGCGTGCCGTTCGTGATTGACTGAGCCGCCCCCTCCCGGGACGATGTTCGCCCCATGGCGAAGGCGTCCGAATCGCGCCTCGCGCCCGGACAACCGCGACCATGACAGTGCCAGGGACTGAGAAGGAGACGGACTCCGTAGCGAGCACTCAAGGTTTCGGCAGTATCTTGAGTGTCCCTTTTCAACTGCCTTGAAGAGATGTTCTGGCCGGTATCTCCGGCATCCCCTCTTCGTTTCCGTGCTATAATCCCACAGATCGGATTCCGGGCGATTCGGAGGGCGGAATGAAGAAGGCGTCACGGACAGCGACCGCCGACGAGCCGGCGCCCGCCGCGCGGGCCGTGGACGAGTTGATCGCCGCGCAGGGCGTGAAGCCTCTCGCGCAAGTTCGAGGACCTGTTCGGGGCCGGGCGAGACTTGTGGACGGACGAGGAGTTCCAGACCTTTCTCGAGCAAGTCCGCACGACTCGCGAGGAGACGGAGTGACCTGTGGCCACTCGGCTGCTCGACACCAACATCGTCTCGTATCTGCTCAAAGGCCATTCGCTCGCAACCCGCTATCGCCCCCACCTCGTCGGACACGTCCTGGCCGTGTCATTTATGACCGTCGCGGAGCTTTACGAAGGCGCTGTCCGAGCCGGGTGGGGGGGCGCGGCGGTGGGCGGCGCTTGACGCGTTACTCGGCCGAATGCTCGTGCTGCATACGACAGACGCTGTCTGTCGAAGCTTCGCCGACGTCCGCGCCCAACGGCGGGCTCAACCGATCGCCGTCGCCGACGCCTGGATTGCCGCAACCGCTTTGGCGCACGGCCTGGAATTGGTCACCCACAACCCGGCGCACTTCCGAGGCATCGCCCAACTGAGCGTGATTACGGAAGCGCCGTGAGCTGCAATGGGAGCAGGCCAAGACTACGTCCGCCGGGTGCGACGGAACTTGTAGCCTGTCCTTTTTTTCGATTGGCCCAGAACATCGGCCGATGTTCGGTCGGCGGCCGAGAATAAATTGCTGCCGCGCCGTTTGAGTCGCGTCCCCTTTGATTTTCTTCAAATAGGGCCGGGGCACCGCCGCCGGCCGCACCCCGGTCCAATTGCCGCAGCGCGGCGGCGACCACCCGAGGCGAGACGACCGTGTCGGCG